>DASTBI010000159.1 GCA_035712145.1 Candidatus Eisenbacteria bacterium
CACAATCAATACGCCGCCGAGCAGTCTTTCGGAGCTGGATTCATGCAGCTCAAACGACTCGATGCACGCGCCTCGCGAGACGTCAGGACTGCTGCGGCCAGAGCTCTCTGAGGCGCCGCAGGATCTCGTCACGCGTTTCACGAAAGGCACGGAGCCGATCGGGTTCAGGAGCGGCTGTTGGGTCGGGGAGTGGCCAGTGCATGCGGCGCACGTCTCCCGGAACCGTGGGGCAGACGTCGGCCCCTTCAGCACACAAAGTGACCACGGTGTCCGCCTCGCGCCAGGGCACGTCCTGGAGCGCCTTGGACGTCTGGGCTCGTATGTCCAAGCCGATCTCGTCCATGACTTGGATGGCCACCGGATGAACGCGACCAGACTCGGTACCCGCGCTCCAAACCGTGACTCCTGGTGGCGCGAACGCGCGGGCCAGGCCCTCGGCGAGCTGGCTCCGCGCAGAGTTGTGAACGCACAAGAACAAGACTCGGCGCGGAACGGTCATGCCCCTCCCATCGGCAATTGGTGCTGTTTGAGCAGCTCCTGCATGAGCTTGGCGCTGCGCGCGGCCTGGCCCGCGTGGCAGTTGTTGAAGAAAAGATATACGCGGCGCGCGCGATCGGCCAGATCACGAATCTTTCCGATCCACTCCTGGAGCTCGTCACGCCGATATTCGTAATCATAACGACCGCTGCGATCTCCTCCCCACCAGGCGCCGGCATTGCGGCCATGGAAGCGCACGTAGGCGCTTTCTGTCGTTCTCATGGCCACTTTGGGCACAAGGCCCGGCAACGCGGGCTCGTCGACCGAGCAAAACCCGATCCTATATTTGCGTAGAGAAGCCTCGAGCTCGGGGACCAGCCAGGAGTCATGCCTGAACTCTACGAACAGAGGCTCGTTCTCGAGCTGCTGACGAAGCGCGGCGAGATATCTTCTGTTCTCGTCGGTGCGCTGAAAGGCCCACGGGAATTGGGCAAGAAGCCCGTCGTATTTTCTGGCTTGCTTCAGAGGCTCGATGGCGGCGTTGAAATCTCTGAATGTCGCGGGATCCAGCGACTGATCGTGGGTCATGGTCTTATGGAGCTTCACGACAAATCTGAAATCTTCCGGCGTGCGCTCGGCCATGCCTTCCAGCACATTCGGCTTGGGGATACCGTAGTACGTCGTGTTGATCTCGAGCGTGTCGAAGTGCTGCGCGTAGAAAGTCAGAAATTCTCGTGAAGCCATTCCGGAGGGATAGAAATTCCCCACCCAGTCCCGGTACGAATATCCCGACGTGCCGACCAGGATTCGGGTAGATTCCATCAGCCCTCGGCAGAATCCGAGCGGCGCGTTCTGGGAGCCATGGCCCGTGAGGAGATGGCTCCAAAAGGCACGTGAGAGAGCCGTGATCGTCCCGTCATCGCCCCCGCCGGGATCAGGCTGGCTTCACCCAACCGGTCACGCACCTGGTCCAGCGCATCCTGAAGCCTGCCTTCCCGCGCATGGCTCGTGAATAATTCTGATTGCGAGACATTTTCACGACGCTCGAGATGCGACACGGAGACACCCAGCAATCTCACACTCCCGCCTTTCCATAAGAAATCGAAATTGCGAGAGACATGCTCAAAGATCACCCGATGATCGTCGGTGTATTCCCGGAGCGTGGTCTGCCGAAGATGGGTTATGAAGCGTTTGTCTCTGAGCTTGATTGCAACCGTGCGTCCCCGAAATTTCTCATTTCTCAAGCGACGAGCGACTTGGTCAGAAAGCCGAAGCAGGACTCCACGCAGGTACTCGGCGTCATCGGTATCTGAAGACAACGTCACTTCGTGTCCCATGGATTTGGGATCGACCCCGTGATGATACGGAATCAACGGCGTGTCGTCGTATCCCGAGGCCGCTTCGCGCAATTGTGGGCCAATCACGCCGAACGCGGCTTCGAGATCCGCGGCTTTCGCGCGTGCAAGGTCGCCGACCGTGGCGATTCCCAAAGTCTCGAGCCTCCCCTGGAGCTTCTCTCCCACGCCCCAGAGCTCACGCACCTCGCGAGGCCAGAAATATTCACGGAACTGCTCTGGCGTCATGGCCGTCAGTCCCCGTGGCTTGCGGACACCAGAAGCCATCTTGGCGATGAGCTTGTTGGGCCCGATTCCGATGGTGGCTCCCAGACCGAATCTCCGGTCGATCTGCGTCTGGATTTCTCGACCGATCTCGGTGGCCAGATCGAGCGTGCTCGCCATCGAAAGAAATGCTTCGTCGACGCTGAAAGGCTCGACGTCGGGAGTGAATTCCAGATAAAAATCTAGAATTCGAAGCGAGAGCGCGACGTATTTCTCAGGGTTGCCTTCGATGTACTGAGCTTGAGGACACAGACGCCGCGCTTCCTGAAGCGGCATGCCTGCGCGTATTCCAAAAGGCCGCGCCTCGTACGAGGCAGCCGTCACGACTCCTCGTCGGCCGGGGTCACCACACACGACGACCGGCTGGCCGCGCAGATTCGGATGGTGCAGTTGCTCGACCGAGGCAAAAAAAGCGTCCATATCCACCAGCAGGATCATCTCGGCCTCACGTCGACCATGCCTTGCAGAGCATCCAGCTCGGGCCGCGCGGGTCGTAGCACAGCTCGTAGGATTCGGACCCATGGCTCTCGATCGAGAAGTACGCGAGCCGGTGGGAGCCTTCACGCCTCGACCATTCTCCGGTCACTTTTTTTACGCGGATCACTCGGCCCTTCCAGCGGAACCGCAAAGGCCGGACGCGGCCATCCAAAAAAACCGTAAGCACGTCCACGGGCTGGTTGAGCGTTTCGAACATGGGGTGAGTGGCCTCGAGCGCGATCATAGTGCACATACGTGCACTTTGAAAGCCAAAAAAATTAATTCCGCCAGGCCGTGCCCTTGCCGAAGAACGCCACCAGCCATTGCATCCCGACGAAGAAGAGCCCGACCAGGATCGCCCCGATCAGAGCCGTGATGAAGCCGGTCCGCGCCGAGCGCACGGCCTTCTTCCCTCGTGAGCGTTTGCTATGGCTCCGCGCACGCTCGAACTCGCTCAGCCGGAGAATCTTTCCGGTCTCGACGACCTGAGCCCCTGTTGCCAACGGCTGAAGGCAATAGAGGCAATGACCGGTCGCCAGGACCGACACCTCGCGACCGCACGAGGGGCAGGTCTCTTTCGATTCTGCGGTGTTCCGCCTCACTCCCGCGCGCTGACCCATTTCGATAGATATCGGCCGGACATCCTCCCGGTTCGAGACCTATTCCCACCGCCTTTGTGCAGGGATATCGAGCCGTGGCATGCTGCGATCGACCGGCACACGTCGACCGTAACCATCTCGAGCCGCCATCCGCCTCGGACCCGGGTCGGACGCGCCTCGCTGGAGGCCTTTTTCATGACCACCCCCGCCGCGCAGAAGGTGACGTCGGAAGCGACGATCACCGTCGACGGCAAGACCCACGCCTTTCCGCTGATTCGAGGCACCGAAGATGAAGTCGGGATGGACATCCAGAAGCTGCGGACGGAGACCGGCATCATCACGCTCGATCCCGGCTACGGCAACAGCGGCGCGTGCCGCAGCGCCATCACCTTCATCGACGGCGAGAAAGGCATCCTGCGCTACCGCGGCTATCCGATCGAGGAGCTGGCCGAGCGAAGCACCTTCCTCGAGGTCGCCTGGCTCCTGATCCACGGCGAGCTGCCGACCCAGACCCAGCTCACCGGGTTCGCGCGCGAAATCACACGCCACACCATGCTGCACGAGAACTTCGTGCGCTTCTTCGAGGCGCTCCCCGCCGACGCCCACCCCATGCCCGTATGCGCCGCCGCGGTGGGGGCACTGGCGACGTTCTACCAGCAGCCGGAGACCGAGCAGAATCTGCACGACACCGTGATCCGGCTGATCGCCAAGATGCCGACCATCGCGGCCTACTCGTACAAGCACTCGATCGGGCAGCCGTTTGTGTATCCCGTCAACCAGCTCGACTACGCGTCGAATTTCCTGCACATGATGTTCGCAACGCCTTGCGAGGAATACGAAGTCGATGCCGTACTGGCACGAGCGCTGGATTTGTTGCTGATTCTTCACGCCGACCACGAGCAGAACTGCTCGACCAGCACGGTGCGCATGGTGGGCAGCTCACGCGCCAACCTGTTCGCCAGCATCTCTGCCGGAATCAGCGCCCTGTGGGGGCCCCTCCATGGCGGTGCGAATCAGCAGGTGATCGAGATGCTCGAGAACATCGCGCGAGAGGAAGGCAGCGCCGAGAAGTTCCTCAACCGCGCCAAGAACCACAACGATACCGCCCGCCTGATGGGATTTGGACACCGCGTGTACAAGAGTTATGACCCGCGCGCCGCGATCCTCAAGCGCACCTGCAGCGAGGTGATCGCCCGCGTGGGGATCTCGAGCCGGCTGCTCGAGATCGCGCTCCAGCTCGAGGAGATCGCGCTCAAGGACGAATACTTCGTGAGCCGGAAGCTCTACCCCAATGTCGACTTCTACTCGGGCGTGATCTACAAGGCGCTCGGTATTCCAGTGAACGCGTTCACCGTGCTGTTCGCGATCGGCCGCATGCCGGGATGGATCGCGCAGTGGCTCGAGATGCGCCGCGATCCCGACTTCCGCATCGCGCGGCCCCGGCAGATCTACACCGGATCGGCGAAGCGCGCCTACGTGAATCTCGACCAGCGCGGCTGAGCGGCAGAAGCCAGGGCAACAGAGACGCCGGGCGGGGATTCCCCGCCCGGCGCGTCGTTTCTCCGGTGCGTCTCTAGAACGTCAGGCCAAAAGTCACGGGGACGAACTGCACCTGATTGGCGTCGATGGCCCCTTCCTCGGTGTAGACGTTGTCGACCCGGCCCTCGATGAAGCCGTTGATCATGCCCAGGTGCAGGGCCACTCCAGCGCCGCCGTTGATCCCGAAGTGAGTCTTGCTCTCCGAGGTCGGCGTCACACCTTCCGTCTCGGTCTTCAGGTTGTAGGCGCCGAGTCCGGCCACGACATAGGGGCGAACCGGTCCGAGCGGCAGCACGCTGACCTGAAGATTCGCGAGACCCGAAATGATCTGCTGGGTGCCCGGGATGCCGATCTGAGACTCGTCGATCGCCAGACGCGAGAAGTTGAGGTCGAACCGCGGCATCACGGGAAGCTTCGGCACGTTCAGACGCGCGAAGCCCTGCACGTTGAAGCCGTTGTTGAAGGCGTCGGCCGCGTCACTCACGGGGACGCTCATGCCTCCACCCACGCCCACCGTGACCAGCCGCTTCGCCAGCCCGACCTGAGCGGAAGCCACCACCGGGATGGAAACGAGCACGGCGAGCACCACCATTGAACGAATGAACGTCTTCATCGAAGCCCTCCTTGGGGAGCACGGACCACCCAGTCTTGGTCGTCCGTTCGAACCCGGAGGGAAGGCGCAAGGGCCGTACCGGAGGTGCAGGCATGAATCGAAACGAGTTCGGGGGCACGAAAGGCGATCGGCATTGCAGAATGCCCGTCCTTGGCCCCGCCGGTCCGTGGGACCGCACGAGAAGTCAGTGGAGCACGACCAGCCTGCGCGTGGCGCTCCCGGAGGACGTGCTCAACCTCAGGGCGTAGACGCCGGATCCGACTGGCCGCCCGTCTTCGTCGCACAGATCCCAGCCGTGGGCGTATCGCCCGGCCTGACGAGGCCCCGCCGCCAGACTGCGGATGCGACGGCCCTGGAGGTCGAGGACCTCGAGCCGTACATCCGTCCGATTTGGAACGGCAAAGACGGTCCGCACGAGACCTCGCGCCGGGTTTGGAAAAGGAGCCTCGAGCTCGAGGACCGGTGACCGGGCGTCGCCAACCGCCACCGGTGAGGGCTGAACGGCCGGATCGAAGACCATGACGCGGAGAGAATCGAAGCGGAAGCCGTCGAACTGGCCGCCGGTGTCGGACAGCAGGCGCCATCTCAGACGGACCGGCGCACTTGCGGGACCGGAGAAGGGAGATAGGTCGGACCGCTCGGGACGCCAGATCCGTCGGGTGCCTTCGTAGACGGGGGAGCCAGGCGGCTGCTCGCCGCCGCTCCTTCCCCAGCTCGTCCCGGTTCCCTTCAGTGGCGTCCAACTCGCCCCATCCAGGCTCGCTTCGATCACCGTGCAGTCATAATCCGGCTCGAAGTCCCAGCGCGCCACGAACGACGCGTAAGCGTGGACACCGTGCGACAGATCGAGGAGCGCGTTCAAGGTGAACGCTGCATCGCTGTTGGGCTTGTAGGTGCCGGTCCGATCGGAGAAGTGCGGACCGGGTCGCGTGGGGTCCGAATTCTCGATGACCCATCTGCCGGTCCAGTTTCCGGTGCTCGCTGCGTCTTCGGCAACGAGCAGCGTCGGCGTCCCGCAGAGGACGTCGACGGTGTCCCGGGAGAAGAAGCCAGTCGGATCCGAGAAGTCCACGCGGAAGCGAAGTAGCCGGCCCGGAGTCACCGAATCATCGACCGAGACCCGGAAGCGCGCCACCTCGGTGGCTGCCGCGCTCTGGAGTGGGCCAAGGGTCGGAAGCGAGGCGGCGCCCTCCACGACGTTCGCACCCGCCGTCAGGGACGACAGGGTCGCGGTCAATCCAGGGGCGGTCCCTCCCGCGCCCTGGTTGCGGGCTCGAATCTCGATGTGGGCCACCGAGCCGGCATTCAACGTCGACTCCGCCACCCGACACTCCTCGACACGGACACAGGCCCCGGCAACGTACGCCGCGTAGTAGGCGGCGCGGAAGTTCTCCTCGGCGAGCGGGCTGATTCGCGACGGAGGCGGCCAGAAAAGGTCACCTGGGCCGCCGATCTCCGAAGTCCAGGCGAGGACGCGGGGCTTGAGCACGACGTCGCCATACGCCCAGTCGGTGAAGTCTCCGTTCGTTTCGTAGAGAACCTGAGGCCCCTGACCACTTTGATATCCGTTTCCAGCGGTCATCTCGTCGCTCCACTCGACGAAGCCTGCCGAGTCCTCGGTTGCCGCAGTGGTATAGCTCCACGGATAGAGCAGCTGATCGCCGAAAGCGTGGAAATCGAGCGCGACTCTGGGCTGGAGCGTCACGATGGCATCACGCATCGCCTGGGTTTCCGGCTCCGAGAATGGAGCGGTTCCTCGATAACCTCCGGTCGTCGGATCGCTACTCGAGCCAATGTCGTTGAGCCCCCACAGGTAACCGTAGTTGCGATTGAGATCGACGCCGTCGACGCTGGCGCTGATCACGCCGTCTCCGTTGGTGTCACGCAGGTTCTTCCGATGCATCCCGAAGTAGAGACCGCCGGAGCTCACGTACTGATCCTCGTTGAACTTGAAGCCGCCGGGGTTCACGACGGGGACGATGTAGATCCGGCGATGATCCAGAAGGTAGGTCGCCTCGGGATCGACGCCATATCGGGAGACCAGATCCTCGGCGAGGCGCAGCACGGTCTGCATCCCCATGGGCTCCCGCGCGTGCGTGAGCCCATGGAGGAAGACGACGGGCCGAGGATCGGGCCCCGGGATCGCCTTGCCGAGAGCGAGCCCCCATATGGGGCGTGAGGGATGACCGGGCGCGCCGAGCGATGCACCGATCGTGTCGACCTTGTCCGCCACCACTCCCGCGACATCGTTGGCGACGAGAGCATCGAGCTCCATCTTGATCTCGGCGAGCGTCCAATACCCTCCCAGACTACCCTCGCCGAACGCGGGCAAGGTCTCGAGTCGGTACCGTCCATCCTCGCGAGCCGCGCTCCATACCTGGCGGCCCGCAGCGGGTGGCCGCCGGGACCGTTCCACGCGGCTGGCCGAGGCGGCGCTACGGCCAGGGGATTCGTCGAGGACCCGGGAGGCGGCGCCAAGGGCCATGAGCTTTTCCGCGTCGCCGGGCCACTCCAGGATCAACGCGTGGCTGCCGCGGCGAACCGCCACCACATCGAGCCCGGAGCGCAACAGCGCTTCCGCGGTCGTGTGGCCATCCAGCAGCACTCGAACCAGGCGCGGCTCGGCGGAGGAACCGGCGACTGCTGGGAAGGAGCCCAGAGTCGCCAGCAGAAGGGCGGTGGCAAGGGAGCGGGCGGCCATGGGGTCAGCCGGAGTCCAGCTCAGGATCCGGCGGCGGTTCCTCTCGCCTCGGTCATCTTGCGCACGTCGATCGTGCGCCGCAGGACGCTGAGGAATGCGCTGGCCAGCATCAGCACCGCTCCGAACCACACCAGGTTGATGAGCGGCTTGGTGCTGACTTCGACCGCGAGGATCTCCTCCGACTTCGCTCGGGGCATGCCGGGCAGCTCGAGCGCGACCCGCCCGGTGTTCGGATCCACCGAGGCGATCTGGACCGAGGCGCCGCCCGGCAGGTAGTCCGGAATACGGTTGGGAATGCCTTCCTTGAGGTTGATCTCGAGCACCGGGCGCACCGGCACGGTGCGTCCGCCGATCTCCGCCCGAACCCGCGCGGCGATGCGCACCACCTCGCCCATCTGGCGGTCGAAGTCCACGAAGGTGTAGGTGACCTGGCCGATGGTCTTGGACTCGCCTTTCTCGAACCAGACGCCGTTCACCTCGTTCTCGGCGCCCACCATCTCGAGCGGCGAGATGTAGAGGTCGTAGGTGAGGTAGCGCTGGATGTGCGGCTTCTTCATGTAGCCCTGGTTGAACTCGCTCCAGTAGAGCGCCGGCAGGGCTTCGAAACCTCCGCCCGGCGCCCGCACCGCGATCACCGCCCGGTCCTGACCGCCTTCGCCGGCGCGCACGCCTTCGAACTTCAGCCGGTAGCCGAGCACGTCACGCTCCTTGCCGACCGGAAGCTGCACCTGTTCCGCCCGGCCATAGTTGGACGAGGAGACGATGCCGATCAGCAGGATCGCGACGCCGGTGTGACCCAGAAACGCCACGCCGTGCTTCCATCCCGCGCGGAACCCGCGCAGCGTGACCACCACGTTGGCGCTGAGCGCGAACGCCGCCCCGAACACCACGGCCAGCGGCATCGGCTCGCGAACGCCGAGGGCGGCGGCGATCACCGCGATCGCGGCCGCCACGGCCACCGACGGCGCCGCGGCCCGCATCAACGCCCCGGGGTCCTGGTGCCGCCAGCGCATGAGCGGCGCGACGCCGAGCAGAAGGCCCATGGCAATGGCGAGCGGAGCGTTGACCAGGTTGTAGTACGAGGTCTGCACGTTCGATGGCGGTCCGAAGAGCCGGGTGATGAGTGGTGCGCTCATGCCGACGGCGGTGAGCGCGCACATCAGCATGAAGACGAGCTGGCCGAGCCACATCATCGACTCGCGCGAGAAGCTTCCGAGCGGCTCCTTGGGGCCGGGCATGTCCTTCCAGCGCCATGCCCAGGTGCCATACCCCACGATCATGGTCAGGAACAGGAACGAGAGCAGGAAGCCGTTGAGTCCGAGATTGACGAAGGAGTGCACCGAGAAATCCGCCAGCACGCCGCTGCGGGTGAGGAACGAGGCGTAGAGCACCAGCACGTACGACGTGACGGCGAGGAAGAAATTCGTGCGCCGTAGGCTCCCGGTCGCTCGCTGCACCAGCAGCCCGTGGACCAGCGCAATGTTCGACAACCAGGGAATCAGCGAGCCGTTCTCGACCGGGTCCCATCCCCAGTAGCCGCCCCAGCCCAGAACCTTGTACGCCCACACGCCGCCCATGATGAATCCGGTCGCCAGCACGGCGGTAGACAGCACGGCCCAGGGGAGGACGGGCTTGATCCAGCCGTCGTAGTCGCGCTTAACCAGCGCCGCCATCGCAATCGCGAACGGCACCACCAGCGAGGAGAACCCGGTGAAGAGGACCGGCGGATGGATCGTCATCCAGGGGTCCTGGAGCAATGGATTGAGGCCCTGGCCATCGACGGGAATGCGACCCTCCGGGAAGGTCAGGAAGGGCCCGCGCATCACGGTGACGAGCGCCAGCATCACCAGCGGAAGGTTGAGGAAGAACATCGCCGGCGTCACCAGTGGGTGGCGCATCCGCATGAGCGCCAGGCCCAGCGTCGCGGTGATGAGCGCCCACAGGAGGAACGTTCCCTCCTGTCCGCCCCAGAACGCGGCGTAGATGTAGTGGCTGGGCATCGCGCGCGAGGAGTAGTTCGCCGCGTACTGGTACTGGTACTGATGCGTGAAGAGGATGTACCAGAGGAAGACGGTGGCCGAGACCAGCCCGGCCCACTGAATGGTGAACGCCCGAACGCCCCACCGCCATGCGCCTTCGCGTCCGACCGTGGCGGCGAGGAAGGAAAGGCCCGCGACGAGAGCGGCGAAGAACACGACCCAGGTGATCCCCTGGCCGAGGTTCACGATCGGGTCTTGCCCTTTTCAGCCTCGGCCTGGTACTTCGACGGACACTTCACCAGGAGCTGCTCGGCCGTGAATGTCCCATCCTGGTAGTGGCCGATCGCTACGATCGACGTCGCCTGATCGAAGTTGCCCGGCACGACCCCGTGGTATTCGACGGGCAGGATCTCGCCCTTCGAATCCCTGAGCCGGAAGCTCAGGAATTGCTCGTTCGGCTTGAGCACGTACTTCTTGTCGGCAAGGGTGCCGTTGACCTGCACCAGCCCGCGGGCCTCCCGCGCCTCGGCGAACGAGATGTACGGGGTCACGGTCTTCTTGAAGCTCGTGATCCCGATCGCCGTGGCGACCACGAGCAGGATCACCGCCAGCATCGCTTTGAGATTCATCGTTTCTCCAGATCGGCCACGCGCCGCTCCAGACGCATCAGGTACCAGAAGAGGAGCCCCCACCCCAGGATCGCCACCGACATCACCACGAGATCACCGCTCATGCGCGCTCCCTCTCCGCTCTTCGAGCCGATGCTCCACGCGGGCCACTCGGACCCGCAGCGACTGCACCCAGAAGAAGAGCATCGTGAACCCCGCCAGCAGGGCGAAGAATACCACGCGGATGCGGGGATCCATGTCCACTTTCCCCCGCGGGTTGATGAGCGGGTCGGGATGCAGACTGAAGTAGATCCGAGGCACCACGAAGATGAGGAAAGGCACGGAAACGAATGCCATCGCCGAGTAAACTGCGGCCAGCCGGGCCCGGCGCTCGGGCTGGTCGATCGCGCTCCGCAGGGCCAGGTAGGCGACGTAAATGAGCAGCAGGAAGAAGATCGACGTCTCGCGCGGATCCCAGTTCCAGTACGCGCCCCACATCGCCTTGGCCCACATCGCGCCACTCACGGTGGCCACGACGCAGAACAGGAGCCCAATCTCGGCAGCGGCTGCGGCATGGTGGTCGTGCTCGAGGTTGCGGCGCTTGAGATAGAGCAGGCTGTGGATCATCGACCACGCCAGCGCGAGCACCGTGACCCACGCCGCCGGAATGTGGAAGTAGAGCACCCGCGTGGTCTCGCCGAGCACCGGCACGAGCGGCGCCCAGAGAAACGCCGCCACGATCCAGCCCGCGATCCACACGAGCAGCAGCGTGCGCGCGATCATGCGTCCTCCCAGAGATGGTCGTAGAGCAGCAGGCTCACGGCCAGCAGCGCCACGGCGTAGGCGGCGAGCAGCCGCAGCTCGGCGCCGACGGGCGCGCCGGTCCACTGGGCCCGCGTGCCGCTGACCGCGGCGGCCAGGATCGGCAGCAGCACCGGGAACGATACTCCCGCGAACAAAGCACCTCGACCCCGCGTCTGGGCGATGATCGCGGCGACGACGGTCGATCCCGCTCCGAGCGCCAGGCTGCCAAGACCGAGCACGGCGAGCAACGGCCCCCAGCGCGGCGGCGGAGCGCCCATCAGGATCAGGAACAGCGGCACCGTGACGGCCTCGATCGAGATCAGGAAGAGCAGGTTGAAGAGCAGCTTGCCGAGCGCGATCGCGGTGGGCGAAGCCACCAGGCGCATCAGCACCATCGTGTGGCCCTCGGTCTCGCGCACGAAGGTATGAGCGAGGCTGGCGAGCGCGGCGAACAGCAGCACCACCCACAAGAGCGCCGCGAGCACGTCGGGACGATCGCTCATCCTTCCGACCGCGAAGCTTACGGCGGCGAGGCTGGTCACCGCGAACAGCAGCGCCGCGTTGAGGCCGTAGCGCGTGCGCCATTCGCTGCGGCACTCCTTACGCAGGATGGCCCAGACCGCGCGTTTCGAGCTCGACCTGCTGGCCGGCAAGCGCTCCCTCCCGTTCGTCGTTGGTGGCGATCATCACGAGCCGCCGTGCGCCTTCATCTCCGATCAGCGCGGCGAGGCCGCGCCGTCCTTCGTCGTCGAGGTGGCTGCCCGGCTCGTCCAGCAGGAGCAGCGGCGGGTCGTCGAGCAGCGCGAACGCCAGCCGCAGGCGCTGAGCCATGCCGGACGAGAGGGCCTGGACGCGCTCGTTCGCGCGCTCGATGAGCCCGACCTTCCGCAGTCGGTCGCGTCCACGCTCGGCCGGACTCGGCAGGCCGCGGGCCTCGGCCGCGAAGGTGAGGTTCTCGATCGCGGTCAGCTCGGGGTAGAAGGCCAGATCCGGGGCCGCGTATCCGATCCAGCGATGCCGCTCCCGCGCCGGGAGCACGTTGCCCCCCACGCTCAGCGAAGCTTCGCCGGACGAAGGCCGGAGAAGGCCCGCGAGCAGGCGCATCAGGGTCGACTTGCCCGAGCCGTTCGGTCCGCGCACCGCCACGATTCCCGGCCCGCTGAAGGTGAAGCTCAATCGGTCGAGCACCGGGCGGTGACCATAACGATGCGACAGCGCTTTCGCCTCGATCGTCGTCGCCCACGCGCCGTCGCCCGGGCCGCTCACTCGCGAACAGGCCTTCCGGAGGGAATCAGCTCATCCACCAAGCGCCGCAGCTCAGGAAGCACGCGGTTCCGCGCCTCGGCGCGCGAAGCATGCAGCATCACGCCGGCGGCATGAGGGTGACCTCCGCCCCCGAGCCGGGTGGCGACCGCATCGATGGTCACGCGACCGGTCGAGCGGAGACTCACCTTCACCTTCCCCGGCTCGAACTCGGAGAAGAGCGCCACGGCCTCGGCGCCGGCGATCCCGCGCGGCAGGTCCACCAGGCCGTCGGTGTCCGCGCCGGAAAGCCCGTGCTTGGAGAACATCTCGGGCGTCGCTTCCATGATCACGAGGCGGCCTTCGCAGTCGAGCTCGAGCGCGCTCAGAACCTCGCCGAAGAACCTCATGCGCTCCGCCGAGGCGTGGGAATGGACTTGCGCGTAGAGCCGCTGCGGATCCAGTCCGAGCGAGAGGAGATCGGCCGCCATCTGATGCGCGTCCGGATCGGTGTTCGAGTAGCGGAAAGAGCCGGTATCGGTCATCAACGCGATGTAGAGCGCTTCGCCGATCTCCCGCGTGAGCGCGCCGCCCGACTCCCGGATCAGCTGATAGACGATCTCTCCCGTGGCCGAGGCGTCCGGCGCGATGAGATTCACCAGTCCGAAGCCGTGCGCGTGCGAGACGTGGTGGTCGACGACGGCGACCGCGATCACGTGCCGGTCGATCAGCGGTCCGAGACGCCCGATGCGCGGGCGGTTGCTGGTATCGAGGACGATCAACGCATCGGCCTCGCTGAAGCACTGCTCGGCCAGATCCGGCTCGAAAACCTCGAGCGGGATGGTGTGAGCCATGAAGCGAAAGGCCGCTGGGGTCGGCGAGTCGTTGAGGATGCGCACCGTCTTGCCCAGCGAGCGCAGCCAGAGCCCCATGGCCACCTCGCTGCCCAGCCCATCCCCGTCGGGGTTGACGTGCGTGGTGAGCAGGAAGCGCTGGTGGCGGGCGAGGAAATCGTGAAAGGCGCGGCGCGCGGGAGATGACTCGCTCACGGAGTCTCCGTGTCGGGAGCATGGGTGACCTGGGCCAGCGACGGGTCGGCGGAGGGCAGCTCGAGACCGGCCACGGTCTCGAGGAACCACCGGTGGAACCGCAGGTCGGTCGTCAGCTCGGGATGGAAGCTGAGGCCCACGATCCGGCCCTGGCGCACGCCAACCACCGTGCTTTCCGGGCCGGCGGGATCGCGCAACGTGGCCACGACCTCGACGCGACTCCCCACCCGGCGTATGCGCGGGGCGCGGATGAACACGCCGTGATAGCCGCCGCCGACCACCGGGCTCTCCACCTCGGCGGTGAACGAGTCGATCTGCCGGCCGTAGGCGTTGCGCTCGACAGAGACGTCGAGCACGCCGAGCGGCGGATGCGGCAGCCGGTCGGCCTCCTGGCCCAGCAGGATGACGCCGGCGCAGGTTCCCAGGACCGGGCGAGCGCGCACGAACTGCATGAGTGGCTCACGAAGGCCGTTCGACTCCATGAGCCGCAGCATCGTGGTCGATTCCCCGCCAGGCATGACCAGCGCGTCCAGGCCGCTCAGGTGCTCGGGCAGCACCACTCGCACCGCGGTCGCGCCGAGCGCCTCGATCGACGATCGGTGACAGGCGTAGTCGCCCTGAAGACTCAGAACGCCGACACGAGGAATCAAGGTCACCAGCCTCGCTTGGCCAGCTGTTGATCCTCGGGGATCGCTTCCATCGAGACGCCGCGCATCGCCTTGGGAAGCCCGGCGCTGACTTTGGCGAGCAGATCCGGGCGGTCGTGATGGGTCACGGCCTGGACGATCGCCTTGGCCATGCGCAGCTGCTCGGCACGAGCGTCCGTGTCCTTGTTGTCGAGACCAACTTCGAAGATGCCCGAGCCGACGAACACCGCTTCGGCCCCGAGGTGCACCATCAGCGCGGCGTCCGCCGGGGTCGCCACGCCGCCGGCGGCGAAGTTGGGCACGGGAAGCCGGCCGGTGTTGGCGACCTGGCGCACCACTTCGAAAGGCGCCGCCAGGCGCTTGGCCTCCGCCATCAGCTCGTCCTCGCGCAGCGTGGTGAGGTGCTTGATGCCCTGCTGCACCGCGCGCATGTGCCGCACCGCTTCCACGACATTGCCCGTCCCTGCTTCACCCTTGGTCCGGATCATGGCCGCGCCTTCGCCGATCCGCCGCAGCGCTTCGCCCAGATCGCGGCAGCCGCACACGAACGGCACCTTGAAGTCGTGCTTCCAGATGTGGTGCTCCTCATCGGCGGGTGTGAGCACCTCGCTCTCGTCGATGAAGTCGATGCCCAGCGCTTCGAGGATCTGTGCTTCGACCAGGTGCCCGATCCGGCACTTGGCCATGACCGGGATCGAGACCGCGGCTTCGATCTCCTGGATCAGCTGAGGATCGGACATGCGCGCCACGCCGCCCTCGCGGCGAATTCGCGCCGGGATGCGTTCGAGCGCCATGACCGCCGCGGCGCCCGCTTCCTCCGCGATTCGCGCCTGGTCGGGGGTCATCACGTCCATGATGACGCCACCCTTCAGCATCTCGGCCAGGCCGACCTTGAGCCGGAACTGCTCCTGGGTGCTCATCTTGTCCTCTCCTCTCTGGCGCCTATGCCGAACGTGGCGCTGGCTGGTTCAGCTTGCTCAGACGTGCGATGGCGGACCGCGTCTCGCGGACGATCGTCTCGACATCCGCCTCCTCGAGCCCCTCGCCCAGCGAGTACCGCACGCTGGCGTGGGCCTCCTCCGGCGTGCGCCCCATCGCCAGCAGCACGTGGGAAGGTCCCGCCGAAGCAGCGCTGCAGGCCGATCCCGTGGAGACCGTGATCCCCGCCAGGTCGAGCTCGTGCAGCATCGCTTCACCGTCGACCCCTTCGAAGGCCACGTTGAGGACGCTCGAAATCCGCCGCTCGCGATGGCCGTTGAGCCGCACGCCGTCCACTTCGGACTCGAGCCGCTCCAGCAGCCGGCCACCGAGCGCTTCCGCCTCGTGGCGTCCCGACTCGAGCCGCGTCATGGCGAGCTCCGCCGCGGCGCCGAGCCCCACGATGGCCGGCAGGTTCTCGGTGCCTGCGCGTCGCGAGCGCTCCTGATGGCCGCCGTGGACGAGCGGCACGAGCCGCGTGCGACGCCGGGCGATCAACGCCGCCGCGCCGAGCGGTCCGTAGAACTTGTGTCCGGCGAGGCTCAACAAATCGCAGGGGAGATCGGCGAAGCGCACCGGCACTTTCCCGACGGCCTGAACGGCATCGATGTGGAAGCGGGCGCCGGCGCGGCGCACGCGCTCCCCGATCGCCTCGATGGGCTGGACGACGCCGGTCTCGTTGTTGACCCACATGACCGACACCAGGTGGACGTCGGGACCGAGCGCCGCTTCGAGCCGGTCGGGATCCACGAGGCCGTCGCGGTCGACCGGCACGATGGTGAGCGGCACGCCGCGGGACGCCAGGTGGCGCGCGGTCTCGAGCACCGAGGGATGCTCGATCGCCGAGACCACCAGCCGGGCTCGCGGTGAGGACGCGCTCGCAAGGACGCCCTGGAGCGCGAGATTGTTGGCCTCGGAACCGGATGCGGTGAAGACGACTTCCTCCGGCGCCGCCCCCACGAGATCGGCGACCTGACCGCGCGCGGTCTCGATCGCTTCCCGGGCCGCCTCGCCACGCCGATGAACCGACGAAGCATTTCCGAATGCTGCGCCGAGAAATGGGCGCATCGCTTCGACCACCTCGGGCGCGGGAGGCGTGGTGGCGGCGTGATCCGCGTAGATCTCCCGGTTCGGTCTCACGAGGCTCCGATCGTCTGGATCGACACTCGCCGCGCCAGATGGCCTGCGATCTGCGTGAGCGCCCGCGCGGTCTCCCGCTCGGGCTCGGCGACCACCACCGGACGGCCTTCGTCTCCCGCGGCACGGACGCCAGGATCGAGAGGAATCCCGCCCAGGTACGGAACGCCCAAGGCCAGGAACCGGGCTTCCGTCTTTCCGGTGTCGAAGATGTCGTGACGCGTGCCGCAATGCGTGCACACGAAGTGGCTCATGTTCTCGATCACGCCGAGGATCGGCACCTGGAGCTTCTCGAACATCGAGACCGCCTTGACGCCGTCCTCGATGGCCACCGCGGAGGGCGTCGTCACCACCACCGCGCCGGCCACGTGCGTCTGCTGCACCAGGGAGAGCTGCACGTCGCCCGTGCCCGGGGGAAGGTCGACCAGCAGGTAGTCGAGCTCGCCCCAGTCGACATCGTGCAGGAAGCTCTTGATGGCCCCGTGGAGCATGGGCCCGCGCCACACCACGGCCTCGCCTTCGCTGACCAGGAGGCCCATCGACAGGAAGCGAAGGCCCCACGCCTCGACCGGCACGATCTTGCCGTCACGCTGCGAAGGCTGCTTGTGGACTCCCAGCATGCGCGGAAGGTTGGGGCCGTAGATGTCGCCGTCGAGAAGGCCCACCTTGGCGCCGGCCTGAGCGAGCGCGGCGGCGAGATTGGCCGCCACCGTCGACTTGCCCACGCCACCCTTACCGCTCCCGATCGCCAGGACATGGGCCACTCCCGGGATCTCCTTGCGATCGGAGCCCGGTGCGGCGGACTTGCGAACACGCGACGTGGTGCGAATCTCCACTTGCCGGATCCCCGGAAGCTTCTCGACCGCGGCCCGGCAGTCGCCCTCGATCTGGTCCTTGA
Source organism: Candidatus Eisenbacteria bacterium (assembly GCA_035712145.1). Taxonomy (NCBI): domain Bacteria; phylum Candidatus Eiseniibacteriota; species Candidatus Eiseniibacteriota bacterium. The sequence goes on from DASTBI010000159.1 coordinate 17,368, forward strand.
GCGGACAGGCCGCCGTGGTGAGCACCAGCGTGAACGCGGCGCGGCCGTCGGTCACGGTCAGGTCCTCGATCATGCCGAGGGTCACGAGGTCGCGATGCAGATCGGGATCTTGCACCGTCGAAAGCGCCTTCAGCACGTCCTCGCGGGACGCCGTGCCTTCGCTCACCAGTCGGTCGGTCATTCGGCCGCCACGACTTCGCGGACCCCAGGCACCTTCCCCCGGATCCAGCGCTCGATGCCGTTCCTCAAGGTGACCGCCGCGTTGCCGCATCCCGTGCAGGAGCCGCGCAGCCGCAGCGTCACCACCCCATCGTCCGAGACGCTCAGGAGTTCCAGGTCGCCGCCATCCGCCTGGATGACGGGCCGGAGCTTCTCGATCACCTGAACCACCTGTTCGCGCATGGAATCTCCAAGGTCTCCTGAAGGTCGTGACTCGAACCGGCTAGATTATGGGCCAACCCGGCGGCCGTCAAAATGTTTCCCGACTTCGCGATGAGCCGAATTTCATTCGGCAGGACGGCGGGTCCTCACAAGCTCTTGACCCTGGGCTCTGTGCGACCCGCTCGGGTGCCTTTGGATGCGCGATCGGCTCAGGTGGCGCGAAGCGTCGCCGGGGGTGGCCTCGAGCGATCAGCCTTTCTTGACGACGAATCTCACGACGTAGGCCGAGGTGTCGACCGTCACACCGCCTTCGGGATAGGGCTCGAGGCTCAGCACGCGCAGGCGGTAATCGCTCCAGGTCGCCCACGGAATCGAATCGGTCGGTGCGCCTTCCGGCAGCTGCGCGAGGAAGGTGCTCATGCCGCCTTCGGCGCTCTTCGCGGCGAACTGGACCACCGCGTCACCGGCGCGAATGCACTGCACGTTCTTCGGGCATCTCGAGTCCTGGACCACGCGCAGGAACGCCATCTCGAGCGGGCGGCCCGGCGTGAAGGAGACCCACTGCCCCTTGCGGAGCGATACCGGCTCGTCGAGCCCCGCTTTCGTATCCGCCTGGCGGCAGGTCGAGCCGGGAATCAGCCCGATCAGCGCCGCCACCATCATCCATCGCTGTGCTCGCGACATCATGCCCTCCATTGGCAACCGCTCGAGCGCAGCGGCCGGGGATCAGCGCCAGTCCGCGTTCTCGACCTCGCACAGCACCGAGGCCAGGTCGTTGAAGACCAGGCGCTTCGGCGCGGCGTCGAGCGGTGGAAGCTCGATCTCGGTGGTGGGGCCCGCCACTTCGGCCCTGAAACGAGCATGCCCCCGATCGCCGAAGTCGATCAAGATCGGAACCGACATGCGGAAGCTCTCCGGAACTTCCCGCTGTTCGATCCTGCATCGCACCTTGAACTTTCCAGCGGCGGCGGGCTCGGATTTCCAGGAGAACCGGTAGGCCGGAATGTCGGTGCCGTAGACCCACTGCTTGAAGAACCAGCCCAGGTCCTGCCCGGCGTGCTTCTCGGCCACGCGCCGGAAGTCCTGAGTCGATGCCTCCTGGCCCTGATACGTCTGGTAGTAGTCCTTCATCAACGCGCGGAATCGTTCGTCGCTCATCCTGTCGAGGTCGAGCAACAGGTTGCGCAGCATGTGCAGGATCCAGGCGCCCTTCTCGTAGATGGCCGTGTGGTAGGCCCCCTGCCCGTTGTTGACCGCCGCGCGGGACCCGAGCCAGGTGGGCGCGATTCGGAGCCCGGTGCCGAGCTTCTGCCTCTGTCCTTCCACGATGTCCTTGCGCCACTCCTCGAGCATGTCGAAGTAGCGCTTCGTGGTGCGATTCGAGGTCTGGAGGAACCACAAGGCGGAGAACTGCGCGAACCCTTCGCTCAGCCAGTAGTCGTGGTAGCTCCGCACGCCGACGCCGTAGGGCCACCACTGATGCGCCACTTCGTGCGAGCGGAACAGCTCGTTCTCGCCGTAGCGCGCGTTGGTTTGAAACGTCCCGGCGTAGAGCGCGATCATTCCCGGGAACGAGACGCCGTGAGCGATGGGCGTCTCGGTCGCGAACAAGCGCTTCACCGGGAGCGGACCGTACACGCTCTGGAAGAACGCCAGGCTATTGGCGACGTCGGCGCCAACCTGCTTCTCCATGTCCTTGCCCGACGCGACTCCCTCCTCGGCCAGCGCACGCGCCCACTCGCCGTGTTGCTCGCCCGACATCAGCACGATCACCTCGGGAATTCCCTTCGCCTTCACCTGATGCTCCTTCATGAAGCCGAGGTTGAAGGACGCGTACTGAACGGGCCGATCGCATACCCAGCGCGACGTCGTGGTGCCGCGCTTCGTCTCCTTCGAGACGCGCTCATGGATGCTCGAGAGCTGGATGTCGGCCGGATGGTGGAACGTCAGGTCGTAGGTCGCGCGGACTTGCGTCTGATGGACCGGCAGCCAGGTCAGATCGCTCTCCAGCCAGAACCAGTCGCCGTCGCGCTTGATGATCGGCCCATGGTACTGGACCTCGACCTGGACGGAATCGCCCGCGACCAGCGGCGGCGCGCACTGGACCCAGAGCAAGGGGCTGTCCTTGCCGCGTGACCATGCCGCCGGCCGTCCGTTCACGCGAACCGAGTCGACGACAAGCTTGTCGAACAGCCCGAACGAGAGGAACTCGGCCTGGGAGGCCTCGACGACGCCGTGGAGCCGCGCTTGGGCGCGGATGTCCGTATAACGCTGGATCTGGACGTCCGCGGTGACGTGTCGCACGCGGAACGCCGGTCGGTAGTCCGTCTGCAAGTCGTCGCTGCTTCGGCCGCCGAGCCGGAACTTGGAAAGAACCTCGCGATCGTAGATCCGGTAGAGGCCGCTCGCCTTCGGCCCTTCTCTCGAGCGGTAGAGGACCATTTCCTCACCGGCGTAGGGATTGAGGTTCAGGTAGATTGTCTTTCCGGAGACAGGATGGATGGCGGCGAAGAAGTACCCATCGGGAACCCGGTCGACCAGCGAGCGGCCCAGGGATGGATCGATGCTGCGCGATCCAGCATGCGACACATCGTCGATCGTGCGGGAGAGCGCCTGTTCCGCGGACGATGAGGGCTTTCCAGGCGACAACCTCGCCGCGGCGACGATCTCCGCCTCGGTGCTGTCCGCGAAGAACAGCGTGAGCTGGTCGAAGGCAATGCGCAGCACCGATGTGCCGATGAAGCGCCGGAGCTGATCGCGCTCGACCTCGGTCGCGGGGGTGAACGCGAAGGTTCCCTGTCCGGTGAACACCGCGCTCCACACCCGGCCGCCCACCGGCGTGGCGAGGACCAGGTCGCCCGATTCGAGCGCAAAGGTGGCGGCATCCCGCTGGATGAGCAAGCTTCCGACGGTGGCACATCGGGCAGGATCGAGCTTCTGGGCGCGGAACTGATCGAACAAGGCGTCGTAGGACCACCGGGTGTCGCGATCCGCGGCCCGCGCGCCGCTCGTCGCGATGCCGGCGACGAGCAGCAGCGAGATGATACCGACGCGAAGAAGCATGGCGTTCTCTCCGCAGCCCCTACGATCCGCTCTCTCTCTTGCGCGCCAGCAGCGTTTCCCACGCCTTCATCCGCCGCGCGATCTCGGCTTCGTAGCCTTCGCCCGTAGGCTCGTAGAAGCGGCGGCCGACGAGCTCGTCGGGGAAGTGCTGCTGGTCGCTGATCCGGCCTTCCTCGGCGTGAGCATAGCGATAGCCGGCGCCGTATCCGAGTTGCTTCATCAGCCCGGTCGGCGCGTTGCGGATCACCAGTGGCGGCGGCAGGCTCCCGCTCTGCTCCACCTCCTCCATGGCGCGGCCGAATCCTTCATAGACGGCGTTGCTCTTGGACGCGGTCGCCAGATAGACGGCGCATTGCGCGAGCGCCAGCTCCCCCTCGGGCGTGCCGAGCTGGTGGTAGGCCTGGAAGGCGGCGACGGCGAGCGGCAGCGCCTGGGGGTCGGCGTTGCCGACGTCCTCGCTGGCGAAGCGCACCAGCCGCCGTGCCACGTAGAGCGGGTCCTCCCCCGCCGCCAGCATGCGAGCCAGCCAGTAGAGCCCGGCGTGCGGATCGGAGTCGCGGAGTGATTTGTGGAGCGCCGAGATCAGGTTGTAGTGCTCCTCGCCCGCGCGGTCGTAGCGCAGGTGCTTTCGCGCCAGCGCGTGGCGCACGTCGTCGGCCTCGATGCGCGGCTTGCCGTCCGCAGGCGGCCGCGCCACGGCGGCCGCCGCGGCGATCTCCAGCGTGTTGAGCGCTCGGCGCGCATCACCGTCCGAGGCGGCGGCGAGCACCTCCACGGCTTCCGGCGTGACCTCGACCGCGCCCTCGAGGCCTCTGGGATCGGCGACGGCGCGCTCGATCAGTCGCCTCAGGTCCTCGGGGCCCAGCTCCTTGAGCACCACGACCCGCGCGCGCGACAGCAACGCCGCGTTGACCTCGAACGATGGATTCTCGGTCGTGGCGCCGATCAGCACGATGTCGCCGCGCTCGACGTGGGCCAGGAAGGCGTCCTGCTGCGCCTTGTTGAAGCGATGGATCTCGTCGAGGAAGAGGACCGTGGGCCGCCCGGTGCGGCGCCGCTCCAGCGCCGCGCGCGCCATCGTCTCCTTCACTTCCTTGACCCCGGTGAGCACGGCGCTGAAGGCCACGAACGGCGCGTTCGCGGTCCTGGCGATCAGCCTCGCGATCGTGGTCTTGCCGCTGCCCGGGGGCCCCCACAGCACCATCGAAGACAGATGCTGGCCGTCGCGCAACAGCGAGAGCGGCGAGCCCGGCGCGAACAGATGCTCCTGGCCGACCAGCTCGTCGAAGGACTGCGGCCGCATGCGGTCGGCCAGCGGTCCGGCCGGCGGCGGCGCGTCCGAAAGCGGCGCGCCGAACAAGTCCCCGCTCACGCGTCTTCGCCGGCCGTCGTCGAGCGCTCGAGGGGAAGAGTGGGCTGCGACGGAGAAGGTTCGGACGCTGGAGTGCCAGGCGGAGCAGCGGGCGCCGGAGACGCCGGCGGTGGCGGCGTGGCTTTCGCGGGCGCCGCCTGAGCCAGGCCACGGGCTCGGCCCCATTCGAAGAGGATCTGCGCCGCCTCCTCGACCGCGAGCGGCCGCCCGAGCGACATGCCCATCTGCTCGAGCCGCTGGAACAGCTCGGCCAGCACCGGCGGCTCCACGTTGCTGCGCTTGAGACGCGCGGCGTCGCGGAACACGTCATCAGGAGTGCCCTGGGCGACGATCTCGCCGCGCCCGGCGAGCACGTACACCACGTCCGCCATGGCCTTCACGACGTTGACGTCGTGCGTGGCGATGACGAGCGTGACGCCGTGCAGCCGGTGGAGCTGGTTGAGCAGGCCCACGAGATCGGCGCGCGAGGCCGGATCGAGACCTTGGAAGGGCTCGTCGAGCACCAGCAGCTCGGGCTCCAGCACCAGCGCGCCGGCCAGCGCGACCTTGCGGCGCTCGCCGCCCGACAGGTAGTGACACACCTTGTGCCGCAGATGGGTGATGCCTACGCGTTCCAGCGCGCGCTCGACCATCTTGTCGACCTCGTCCTGGTCGTATCCGTAGCTGCGCGGCGAAAACGAGACGTCGTCCCACACCGTCGGCGCGATGATCTGCTCGTCCACGTCCTGCATGAGGACGCCCACCCGCTCCCGGATGCGGTTGAAATGCCGAGCCGGGTTGACTCCGAACACCGAGACATCCCCTTCGCGCGGCTCGAGCAGTCCCAGCACGTGGAACAGCAGCGTGCTCTTCCCACACCCGTTGGGCCCGAGCACCACCACGCGCTGCCCCTTCTCCACCACGAAGTCGAGGCCACAGATGTGCACTTCGGTGCGGTCGGGGTAAGTGTGCTTCACGCACGAAACGCGGATGATCGACTCGCTCATGCGGCCCTCCACAGCAGGATCGCCGAGGCCGTGACGACGACCGCCACCGCGAGGCTCAGCAGGTCCGCCGGCGAGCGGTGGGCGAAGTGGCGGCAGCCGCAGATCCGGCCGGAGTGCCCCCTCAGCAGCATGGCGGCATACAGGTTCTGGCTGCGATCGAAGCTGTGGACCGCCAGCGTGCCCATGCCTTCTCCCGCCAGTGCCAGGCGGCGCCGCAGCGAGCCCGAGAACCCGCCGCGCAGCCGCATGGCCTGGCTCAGCCGCTCGCTGCGCGAGAGCAGCGCGAACAGCGCCCGATAGGTGAGGAAGAGTCCATCGCCGGTCTGGCGCGGCAGCAGCCGGGACAGCGGCGCGAAGAGATCGGGATACGGCGTGGTGCCCACCAGCCACGCCGCAACCAGGCTCGCGGTCAGCGGCCGCAGCAGCAGAACCAGAGGGGTCCCGGCGGTGCCGTCCCAGCGGGAGATCAGGAAGAGTCCCAGGAAGGGCAGCGGATATGCGGCGGCCAGCACGGCCACCCGCGCGGGGAGCCGGCTGGTCGCCACCAGCACCCAGGCCATTCCGTGAACCACGGCGAGCAGGATCAGCGACGGGGAGGTGATCGCGATGCCGATGATGCCCGCGGCGATCGCGAGCTTCCCGAGCGCACTGGCGCGATGCCACGAGGAGCTCCCGGTGCTCGCGTGGTGATCGATTCTGGAGAGCAGGGATGTCACGCGGATTCCCCGGAGAGCGCCGGCAACAGCCCGGGATGGACGCGCGACAGGAAACGCCCGATGCCGAAGGCGACCACCGTCTCGATGAGCAGGCCCAGCATCCAGAAGGCGATCATCACGGCGCTCACCACTTCGAGCCGCGGGGGCGTTGCGCTCAGGCTCGCGGGATGCTGCGGCGCTCGCAGCGCGAGCGTCACCACGCCGAACCACAGGAGCCCCGAGACGATCTGCCCCGCCGCCGTCGCCACCGCCAGCGCCGGCGCCGCTTTCATTCGCCGCGCCACTCCGCCATAGACCAGGCTCGCGGTGGCTCCGGAGAGTCCGAGCACGAGCGTGTTGAGTCCCACCGCCGTCAATCCGCCATGGCCAATGAAGGCGAGGATCAGGCTCACCACGAACATCACCTGGAACCCCGCGGCCGCGCCGAGCAGGACGCCGACCGGTCCGGCCAGCGAGAGATGGAAGTCCAGCGGGCCGAGCGGGACTGCCATCGCGGCCAGCATCATGGCCGCCAGCGATCCTTGATAGGCGATGCGGCGAGGATCGATCACCCGGCCCGCGAAGACGAGCGTGACCAGGACCAGGATCAGGGACCCCACCCAGATCCACGGCGGCAGCACCCCGTCGGGGAGATGGAGATGCGACATGCTCAGTGCGACAAGGCCAGGGCGGCGCCGGTCGCTCGTGCGCCGCACGCGGCGAGCGCCTGCAGGCAAGCTTCCATGGTGCTTCCGGTGGTGATCACGTCGTCGACGACCAGAACCGTTCTCCCTTCGAGCGCCCGAGCCTCCGTCACCCTGAACGCACCCGCCAGATTGGCCCGTCGCGCGCGCGGGTCGAGTCGAGCTTGCGGCCGGGTGGGTCGGACGCGCTCGAGGCTTCCCTCCAGCCTCGGGCAACCGAGTGCTTTCGCCGTGGCTTCGGCCAGCAGTCCGGCCTGATCGTAGCCCCGCTCTCTGCGGCGAGCCGGATGCAGTGGTACGCCCAGGACCAGGTCCGGACGATAGGCCGAAGGGAGTGCGTTCGCAATCCGACGGCCGAGGTCGGTGGCGACCCGCGGGCGCCCGTGAAACTTGAGCGCATGCACCGCGCACGCCGCCCGCTCGTCGTACACCCAGGCCGGATAGGCTCGATAGCCGGGCTCGCGCAGGCATCCCGGCGGTTCCTTGCCGGCGGAGAGGCAGCGGACGCAGACGGCGCCGTCGAGCCGCGGTACCGCCGCGCCGCAGGGCTCGCACAGCGCGCGATCGGGATCGAGACCAAGACCGCAGGAGGGGCAGCGCAGCGGCAGCAGGAACGCCTCGAGCTCGTCCCGCAGCAGCGCCGCGGCGCGGACCAGGCGATCGATGGCGGCGGGGGCGCCACCCTTCAGCGTGGCCACCCCACCGCTCGCGCGAGCGGATCGACGGGGACTCTGCGCGAGAGCCACAGCGCCAGCGAGCGCCGCGCCTGGAACACCAGCAACCCGAGTCCGTCGTAGGCCTCACGACCGGTCGCGCGGGCTTCCCGGATCCAGGCATGCACCTCGGGCCCATACCGGAGATCGACGATCAGCGCGCGCGAAGGCAGGTGATCGAGAGCCACCGGAGCATCGAGCGGTGTCGCGTTCACGACCATGGTGACGGGCTCGCCGGCAGGCGCGCCGCCGAGTGACGACCAGGGCCGCAGCGTGGCGCCTTCGATCTCCGAGAAGCTCGGGCGCGCGTCATCGGGCCGCCGCACATACGAAACGACCGTGGCGCCGGCTTCGCCGAGCGCCAGCGCCAGGCTGCGCGCGGCGCCGCCGCCGCCCAGCAGCCATACCCGCTCCCGGCTCGGATCGCGGCCCAGCGTGGCCAGCAGATCGATGAAGCCCAGGCCGTCCGTGGTGTCTCCCCACAAGCCGTCGTCGCCGAATCCCACGGTGTTCACCGAGCGCGCCTTGCGCGAGGACTCGGAGACGCGATGGAGATGAGCGAGCACGGCCTCCTTGAGCGGATGCGTCAGATTCGCCCCTCGAAACCCGTATGCGTCGAGCTCGCGCAGCCGCTCGCCCACCGACGTCGCGGAGGTCCGCAGCGCGGCCGATGTGCCGGTGAGCCCGGCCGCGGTGAGCCCGGCGCGATGGAGTGCGGGCGAACAGGTGTAGGCCAGCGGCTCGCCCAGGACCGCGAGGGCGATACCACGGCTCACGCGCGAGCCGCCAGCCTTCGCAGACGGAGGACCATCAGGGTCGCGAACAAGGCGAGCGCGAAGCTCGTCACCTGGCTCTCCTTGATCTCCATCGTGGGAAGCGTGATGAGGGTCGCCTCGGGCTCGTAGGCGCGCGTGGCGTCGAGAGGAATCCGAATCAGGGCGAACAAGCCGATGAAGATCCAGAACAGCGTCCCCGGAACCCGGAAACGCTTGCGCAGCAGCCACACGAGAACGAACAACAGGAGCCCCGCCAGCGCGAAGTAGAGCTGTGAAGGATGCACCGCCGCGTTGCCGAACTCGAGACCGGCGAAGGAATCGGACGGAAACACCACGCCCCACGGCTGGCTGGTCGGCACGCCGTAGCAGCATCCGTTGAGGAAGCAGCCGACGCGGCCGATCACCGTCCCGAGCGCGACCGCCGGCGTCAGCGCGTCGGCCACCGTCCACATCGGCATGCCGAGCTGGCGCCCGGCGATCAGGCCGGCCACGGTCCCGGCAACGACGCCCCCGTACAAGGTGAGCCCGCCTTGCCAGACGGCGAGGACGCTGCCCCATTCGCGGCGGAACTCCTGGACGTGCTCGAGCACGTAGAGAGCGCGCGCGCCCACGACCGAGCTCACCAGCACCACGAGGATCACCGTGATGAGGCGGTCCTCGTCGAGCCCCAGGCGCCGCGCCTCGCGCAGCGAGACCCACGTGCCGAAGAGGAAGGCGATGGCCAGCAGCAGGCCGTAGGAGCGAATGTGGAGAACGCCCCAGTGAAAGATGTCCGGATGCACGCGGTCAGTATTCCTGACGTCGGATGGCGACGTTCTGCAGCAGGCCGAGCTGAATGCAGTTGACGATCAGGGCGGTTCCGCCATAGGAGAGCAGCGGCAGCGGAAGACCGGTCACCGGAGCCCAGCCGATCGTCATCATGATGTTGACGATGATGTGATAGAAGAGCGCGGAGACCAGTCCCACCGCCATCAGGCTGGCGAAGCCGTTGCGCGCCTGCAGCGCCAGTCGATAGCCACGAAGAATCACGACCGCGTACAGTATCACCACGGTCAACGCGCCCAGCAGGCCGAGCTCCTCGCCCACCACCGAGTAGATGAAGTCGGTGTGCCGCATGGGCAGGAACGCGAGGCCCTTCTGCGTTCCGCGCAGGAATCCCTTCCCCACGAGTCCTCCCGACCCGATCGCGATCTTGGACTGGATGATCTGGTAGCCCGCGCCGTGCGGATCCTGGCCGGGATTGAGGAAGGTCTCGATGCGGCGCTTCTGGTAGTCGTGCAGCTGGTCCCAGAGGTGCGGCACCGCATAGGCGACCGCGCCGTTGACGGCCACGGCCAGCAGCAACGTCGACAGCTTGGGCCGGACCGCGCCGAGCAGGACCGCGAAGCCAGCCGCGAACCACAGGAGCGATCCGGTCAGGAAGAAGAGCGCCACGTTGAACACCGGCGAGAGGCCGAGCAGCAGGTGGCCGGGGGGCATGCCCGCCCAGAAGTACATCGCCACCAGGATCACCGGGAACGACAGCGAAGTCCCGAGGTCGGGCTCCTTGGCCACGAGCGCGAACGGCACCAGCGTGATCAGCAGCGGCGGCAGCCAGTCGCGGATCCTGCGCAGGTCGAGATTACGGTCGTCGAAGCGCCGCGCGAGCACGAACACGGTGGCGATCTTGGCCAGCTCGGAGGGCTGGAACTTGATGGGGCCCAGCTCCAGCCAGCGTTTGGCGCCCATCGCGCTCGTGCCGAAGCCGAGCACGGCCACCAGCAGCAGGATCGAGATGCCGTAGAGGATGTAGGCGAACGTGTCGTAGAGCCGGTAGTGGATCGCCGCCGCCAGACACGCCGCGGCCAGCGCGAAGCCGAACCACAGCAGCTGCTTGGCCCAGAGCCCTTCGTGCTGCCCCGGCACCGTGGTGGCGCTGTAGACGATCGACAGCCCCATGGCGACGAGCAGGAACGCGGCCACGGTGAGCGCGATGTCGATCGATGGCAGCCGCCACTTAGTCCCCACGCACCACCCCCGATGTGTCGATCGGTATGGGAACGGGAGGCACCTCGGTGGTCGAGGTGTCGGGAGCGAACAGGCGGCGCAGCACGGCGCCGGCCATCGGCGCGGCGACGCTGCCGCCGTGACCGCTGTTCTCGATGACGAACGCCAGCGCGATGCGCGGGTCGTCGGCCGGGGCGTAGCAGACGAACAAAGCGTGGTCGTTGCCGTGAGGATTCTGCGCGGTGCCCGTCTTCCCTGCGACCTTCACGTCCTGGACCCGTGACGCCGTGCCGGTGCCGGACTCCACCACCAGCTCCATGCCGTGCTGCACGGCGCGCCAAACCGCGGGATCGGCGGCCACGCCCGGCTGCAAAGGGCGCGGCGTGTGGAAGTCCGGCGCGCCACGCACCTCCTTGACGACGTGCGGCCGGACCGGGCGTCCTTGGGTCGCCACCTCGGCCGCCATCAGCGCGAGCTGCAGCGGCGTCACGAGCAGCTCGCCCTGCCCGATCGCCAGGTTGAGCAGCGTCCCCTTGCGCCAGCCGTTGACACCCCAGCGCTTGTCGTAATACGCCTGGCTCGGGACCAGACCCCGGCGCTCCTGCGGCAGATCGATTCCGGTCTTCTCGCCGAGGCCGAAGGCGAGGGCCGCGGCCTCGAGCCGGGCGAGGCCGAGCTTGGTCCCGATCTGATAGAAGTAGACGTCGCACGAATGCTGCAGCGCGCCAGGGAAGTCCAGCGAGCCGTGTCCCTCGCGCTTCCAGCAGCCAAACGAGCGTCCACCGAAGTGATAGCTCCCGAAGCACGATGCGAAGCGGGACGCGACGCTCGCCACTCCCGAGCGCAGCGCGGCGAGCATGACGATGACCTTGAACGTCGAGCCTGGAGGATACGCGCCCTGGATGGCGCGATTGAGTAGCGGGTTCGCGCCGCCGCTCGAGAGTTGCTTCCACCGGGCGAACGAGAGACCTCGCGAGAATTCGTTGGGATCGAAGGCGGGTCGGCTCACCATGCCGAGGATGCCGCCGTCCCGCGGGTCGATGGCGACGGCGGCCCCGCGCGACACCTTGGCCATCGCCTCTTCCATCGCCTGCTGCACCCGGAGATCCACCGTCATCACGATGTCGTGGCCCGGTTCGGGCCGCTGGGGCGGGCCCTCGGAGAGCGTCGACACCCGGCGTCCCATCGCGTTGACCACCACGAACTCCGCCCCGTCGCGCCCGCGCAGGAACTCCTCCAAGGTGCGCTCGACTCCGGTGCGTCCGATGAGGTCTCCGGCCTGGTAGCCCTGCTGCTCGCGCTCGACCAGCTCCTTGTCGTTGATCTCGCCCGCATAGCCGAGCAGATGCGAGGCCAGCGTGCCGTGCGGATAGCGCCTCAGAGGCTGGATCACGACCTCGAGACCGGGATACTCGGCGCGCGACTCCTCGACCGCGGCCAGCACGGGAAAAGGCGCGTTGTGCCTGAGCGTGGCGGTCTGGCCACTGCGGTTCGCCTTCCGCACCAGCTCGGTGACGCGCGTCGTGTCCTCCTCGAGCAGACGGCTCACCTGCCGCACCCACAGGGGATCGACCACCAGCTTCGCGCGCGCGGTGCTCTCCGCCGGCAGCGGACGGAAGACGATGTTGAAGCTCGGGTAGTTGTCCGCGAGCAGCTCGCCGTTCCGGTCATAGATCGCGCCCCGCGGCGCCCGCATGACCTCCAGCCGGACGCGGTTCTCCTGGGCCAGCCTCAGGAAGTAGCCGTGATCCTGGATCTGGAGGATGAGGAGGCCGACCGTGATCACCGCGAACCCTCCGACCGCGAGGGCGGCGAGCACGAAGAACCGGCTCTCCTTAGAGCGTCTTTCCTGATTGTAGGTCTGCATGTCCCAGGATCGTGCGTCCGCCCAGACGGCGGATGATCGAAAGCACCAAGGCGCCGAGGAACGCCGTCACCACCGAGCCGAGCGCCACTCGCGTGACCATCACCTGCCAGGCGTGGAATCCCCCGAGCTCGAAGGCCGCCGTCCACGTGAGGTGCGCGGCGGTGGCGATCAGCAGCAGGACGAACTGCGTGCGCGGACTCTCCTGCACCAGCGTTCCCGACAGACGGCCGACGACGTAGCCCAGCAAACTCAGGATCAGCGCGTGGCGACCGAGCCAGTGCGCGGTGTCGAGGTCCGCGAACAGGCCGAGCGCGAAGCCGAACGTCGCGCCCCAGCCCGCCCCGCGCCGCAAGGCCCAGGCCACCGTGGCGAACGTCAGCACGTCGATCACGATGCCACGCGCGGCGAGCGAGGCCAGGGCGGTCGAGCGCAGCAGCAACACCGCGATCAGAGCGGTCGCCAGCGCGCCCAGGCCTCTCATCGCGCCCCCGGATCGAGAGGTCCTGGAATCACGAAGACGTGGCGCAGCCGCGTGAACCGCGCGGCGGGCTGGAGCTCCACGGCCTGCGTGAGACCGTCGGGCTCCTGGCCCACCTTGACCACGCGACCGACCGGAATGCCTCGCGGGTATCGCCGCGACATCCCCGAGGTGAGCACGCGCTGACCCACCAGCACGGTGTCGGCATACGGAACCGAAGTCAGCGTCAGCGAAGGCCGTGGTGAGAGGGTGAACCGCACCACGCCCAGGACTCCGGTGCTCTCGACTTCACACGCCACCGAGACCGTGGGATCGCTGAGCAGGGCGACCCGGCTCTGCATCGCATAGACCTCGGAGACGCGGCCCACCAGCCCCTCGCTCGTCACCACCACGTCGCCCACGCGCAGGCCGGCTTTGGCTCCGGCGCTCAGCGTCGCGGCCGCGGGGATGGGCTCCCCGGTCATCGCGATGATCTCGAGCGGCCTGAGAAAGGGATTCCGGTACCCCGGGAGCGCGAGCTGCTGGCGAAGCTGACGGTTCTCCTCTCCCGCCCGCCTCAGCACGGCGTTCTCGAGGCTCAGCGCCGTGAGCCGCTCGTGCAGCTCCTGATTCTCGATCCACGCCGCGCCCAGCCGGTCCATGGCCAGGACCACGCGATCGAAGGGAGCGAACAGAAAGGCGCCGAACCCGCGCAGCGAGGCCTGGGGCAGACGCTCGCCGACGATGAGGAGAAGGAGAGACAGCATGACATACAGAGCGACCAGGGCACTGCTGCGGCGCTCTGCGGGGGGGAGAACGCCTCCCATGGGGCGAAGACCTCAGTCCCTGTGACCGCCGATGATGACCTTTCCGTAGTCCTCGAGATGTTCGAGGACCTTGCCCGCTCCCAGGACGACGGCGGTGAGCGGGTCCTGCGCGACCCGGATGTTGAGGTTGGTGACTTCGCGCAAGAGCAGGTCCAGGCCGCGGAGCAACGCGCCGCCGCCGCTGAGAAAGATGCCGCGGTCCACGATGTCGGCGGCCAGCTCGGGAGGCGTGCGCTCGAGCGATTCTCGCACCGCGTTCACGATGTTGCCGATCGGTTCCTGGAGCGCTTCACGGATCTCGACGCTCGAGACTCTCAGCGTGCGCGGGATCCCGCGCACCAGGTCGCGGCCCTTGATCTCCATGTCCATTTCTTCGGGCAGCGGGAAAGCGGAGCCGATCTCGATCTTGATGCGCTCGGCGGTCTGCTCGCCGATGAGCATATTGTAGGCCTTCTTCGCGTAGTTGGCGATGGCCTCGTCCATCTCGTCGCCGCCCACGCGGATCGAAGTCTTGGTTACGATGCCGTTGAGCGCGATGACCGCGATCTCGGTGGTGCCGCCGCCGATGTCGACCACCATGTTCCCGGTCGGCGTATCCACGGGGAGGCCCACGCCGATCGCCGCGGCGATGGGCTCCGGCACGAGCAGCACCGGCTCACGGCACCCGGCCCGCACCGCGGAGTCGATGACCGCGCGCTTCTCGACCTCGGTGATTCCGGAGGGGACGCAGATGATGATGCGCGGCCTCACCAGGAACTTGTGCTTCTGCACCTTGTGCACGAACTCGCGCAAAAGGTCTTCCGTGACTTCGAAGTCCGCGATGACGCCGTCCTTGAGCGGACGAATGGCGTTGATCTCGTCCGGCGTGCGGCCGAGCATCAGCTTGGCTTCGCTGCCGACGGCGAGCACGCGTCCCGAGGCTTTGTCGACGGCGACCACCGACGGCTCGTTGAGAACGATTCCGCGGCCGCGCACGTACACCAGCGTGTTGGCGGTGCCAAGATCCATCGCGACGTCGGTCGAGAAAAAACCCATCAAGCTATCGAGAAACATCCATGCCTCTCCGATGAGTGGTTACAACGTCGTCGAGCTTGTCGGCCGCGATGAACGGCGCCGTGAGGTGGGTCGCGGGGCCTCCATGTCCCACAATGGGCTTCGGCACGCTAGCACCCCGAACTTGAGCCCTCAAGCGGTTTGGACCCAATCAATTGGCGTGGGGGCCGGGGAGCGGCGTTCCCGGGCCCCGGGAGACCTCGCCAGTGTCGAGGCTCGCGACACTTCTCCCGAGTCTCCCCGGTCCAGGACCCGAACCCAGTCGGGGACCGACTGGGCATCCTACGGTTTCCCAATCAGTTCGGACGACGGGCAGACCCGGCGAGAGCGTTGGACCGGTCCTTGCCCATCACGTCCTGCATGCGGGGGAAGTCCCGCATACCCTCATCGGGTGTTCCGAAGCGGCTCTCCGGACACTCGACGCGCCGGCGCCCTTGCGCCGGCGCGCTTTTTTTGAGGCCGGACCGCGCCGGCGCGGGTATGAGCGAGGGGCCCTCCGAGGGTTTGACGAGGGCCTAGGCACCGCCGAAGATAGAGGCGCCCCGTACCCAACGAATGCTGCTTCGCAAGCTCTCGCTTCTCCTCGTCCCCGCGCTGCTCGTGGCCGCGTCCGTCCTGCCCGGCCGCGCCCAGGAAGACCTCACCGGCCGCTACGCCTTCGCCGACACCACGCTGCTGCGGGACACGCTGGGCCTGACCTTCCGGGGCCTCTTCCGCCTCGCCGACAGCCTCGAGATCGCGCCCGACACGCTGCGGGCTCATTCGATCCGATACCGGCTCCCGCTCTCCCGGCTGGTCGCGATCGCGGACAGCATGCACGTCCCGGTGGACAGCGTGGGTGTCACGCTGCTGCGCGAGCGGTTCAACCCGTTGGCCGCGCGGACCGCGGGGGTCAACGACTTCACCTACAGCACGACTTACAACCTCTTCCAGACTCGCAGCTCGTGGCTCAACGGCGCCGACTACAACTTCGTTTACGGAGCGCTGTTCATCCGCAACGTGACGACCATCGTGCTCGACCGCCTCGAGACCAGCGGGGCGACCACTCAGATTCAAACGCGGGACTCCAATACGGAGGGTGGCTGGCGCCTCAACCCGGACTACTCCGTCGGGGCTCGCGCGCTGCTCTACGGTTACGACTCCGACGATCCCACCACCGTCAGCAACGTTGCCGATCGGCGCAGCGAATACCAACTCTCGCTGCGCACCCGCCAGAGACCGTCCCCGAGGATCAACTCGGAGCTCAACCTCTTTGCCGGCATGCAGGAGCGCCACGACCAGGAGCAGGACAAGCACGGATGGTCGGCCGAGGCCAATGGTCGCTTTCGACAAACGATCGGAGCATGGTTCGTGCACGAGCTGAACGGAAAAGCGACCGCGAGCCGGAGCCGGGTGCTGCTCGCCACCGCATCGAACCATGAGAACACCCACGACCTGATCGGGAACCTCAACGGGAACCTGTCCCTGTTCAACAACGCGAGGGTGGGCTTCAAGACCACTTACGCGCTCCAGGGCAGCGACGTGGCTGATGCGAATCTAACGACGGGTGTGATCGACCGCCTTGGCTCGAACCGTCTGGCGCTGGACGCGGCGCTGCGATCCCGCCTCGGCCCGGATGGATTCGTCACCCTGACCCAGCGGATCGCCCACAACGAGCAGATCACGGCGCTCAACGGCCCTTCCGCGCGCAACACGAGCGGCACCACCCTCGATGCCCGCACCACCTACTGGGGCTGGGGGGTCGAAGGCCGTTTCTCGCTGAACCACGCAAACGGTGAGTCTCCCGAGCTCTCGGCCACCGGCGGCTACGGGGAGAAGAGCCAACTGCGCAACCTCGAAGGGTCCCTGACACGCCGGCTCTTCGGCCATCTCGACACACGGATCAATGCGCGCATCGGCCTCAACTCGTATCGTTACCATGTCATCGGCGTCTACCCCACGCCCCCCGTGACTCGGGACCAGGCGCTGCAGTCGTACCAGATCGACGGCACCTACGTCTTCACCAAGGACTTCAACAGCGGACTCATGCTCGAGGTCATGAGAAACCAGCTCGTCAACATCCCGAGCGCCAGCACCTCGGCCAACAACACCTTGAGGACCTACCGGGCCGAGTGGCGCTGGACCTACAGGCTGTTGGCCGGACTCACCGCGTCGCAGCGAAATACCCTGGGCGCCAACTACACCTCGTACAACTTCCTCACCGGCGCGGATCGTGTGGCGCTCGACTACGGAACTCTCACAACGCTCAACGCGGTGCTCACGCCTCGATTGTCGATCGATCTGACGCACAGCGGCCAGGTTCAGCCGAGCGGCGGGTGGACGCGGCTGTCGGACGGCGAATACGTCTTCCGGCCGGCCGACGAGTCCCGCATCTTCTCGCTGCTCACCCGGTTCCAGTACACGCCCAGCCCTCTTCTCTCGCTGACGTTCTGGCCGAAGTATCGCTCTACCTCGCGCGAGGGAACCCTGAACGGGGTGACCACTCCACAGCGCGACAATCGCAATCTCACGTTCGAGGGAACCGCCAGCCTGAACATCCCCATCGGCTCTCGGGGAACCCTGTCCGGGAACGTGGGACGCCAGTACTACGCCGACCGGTCGACCGATTTCTCGTCCGGAGTCGCCGAGCCTTCACCGCTCAGCGAGCAGGACTACTGGACCGGCTCGCTTCAGTTCTCGTGGAAACCGTGATGACACGCTCGGCGCGACTGGGACTTGCTCTGCTGGTGGCGTTGGCTTCGTGCCTGTCCGGGTGCGACTACTTCCGGCCCGCCGAGCCCGAGCCGCCGACGTCGACCTCGTTCGTGCCGGACTACGGCAGCCCGGACTCCACGCTGGCCACCATCGCCAAGGCGATCGCGGACAAGAGCCGGACGATCGGCGCAACGGCCTACGCCGGCGCCTTCGCCGACTCCCTGATCACCTCGCCACCGGTCGGCTATCACCAGCTCTTCTGGCCCCAGGACGTCGCCGACTGGAGCTCGTCGACCGGCGGCCGCCAGCCACCCGGGGACTGGGGATTCGACATCGAGCAGACGTTCTACACGCGCTTCATCCGCCTGCGGCCGGACGCCTACCACATGGAGTGGGCGCCGGATGACCTGAACCCCGACAACATCGGCGGGAACACGGCCAGGATCAGCCGGCACTACCAGGTGACGACGCACGCCTCGGACGGTACGCGGACCAGCTTCCAGGCGGTGGGCTTCGCCGACCTGACCTTGGTCCGCTTCTCCGACGGCAACTGGCGTATCGTGCTCTGGGAGGACCGGCGGGATCCGGACGCCGACCCGAACGACTCCAATCAGATGACGCTGGGCAAGAGGAGGCTGAACAGCACATGAGCTTCGTGCGCTTCCGCCTTGCTCTCCGGGCGCTGACCGCCGGCGCGCTCCTGGCTTCGCTGGCGCTCTGCAGCCTCACGGCCTGCTTCAACCCGTTCGATCCCAGGGTCGGCGATCCGGGGATCACCGAGCCGGCCCCGGTGCCGGACAGCCCGGAAAACCTGATGAGACTCCTCGAGTGGTGCTACGAAAATCGCGCGACCTTCGAGTACCGCGAGATGTTCGACAACGACTACCGCTTCGTATTCGGTCTGCTGGATCCCGACGGCGAGCCGTACCGCACGAAGCCGTGGAATCGCGAGGACGAAGTCGAGAGCACCACCAACCTGTTCCAGGGGGGCGATGCCAACCAGCCGGCCGCCACCAACATCGTGCTGATCTTCGACAGAACCTTCCGCGTCACCGACGATCCCGACCGGCCCGGCCGAGGCCACAAGCTGATTCGCACCTCGGTGACGCTTCGGATCGTGGCCGACCAGGCGACCAAGGAAGTGGCCGGCTACGCGAACTTCTTCCTGGTGCGCGGCGACTCGGCGGCGATCCCGCCGGAGCTCAGCGATCGCGGATTCGAACCGGACTCCAATCGCTGGTACATCCTGCGGCACGAGGACGACACGCTGCCGCCCGAGGACGCCTCGACGGCGCCCCTCACCCGCGCCGCACCGGTCGCGCAGACTCCCGCGCGGGCAGCCTTCTTCGACACGCAGCGTTACTCGTGGGGCGGACTCAAGCACGCTTACCGCTGACGGCTCGCTCCTTGTAGCGCTCGCGGGCGGGTCCTATACTCCCGCGGCCTTTTTTCGTACGCGCCGAATCGATTCCGTCACCGCATCGGCGCCGCCGCCCACCGGGAGAACCGCATGCGTGCCGAAGGGGTCAACACGCAAAAAGAGCTGAATCCGCTCGCCAACGCCGAGCGTCAGTTCGAGGAAGCCGCCGCCCGCCTCAACCTGCCGGCTGGCATCAAGGAGTTCATCAAACGACCGCGGCGCATCACCATCGTGTCGCTGCCGGTCCAGATGGACGACGGGACCATCCGGATCTTCACGGGATACCGGGTGCAGCACTCGATCATCCGCGGGCCCGCGAAAGGCGGCATCCGTTACCACCCCGGCGTCACGCTCGAGGAAGTGGAGGCCCTGGCGGCCTGGATGACCTGGAAGTGCGCGGTGGTCAACATCCCCTTCGGCGGCGGCAAGGGCGGCATCATCTGCGACCCCGACAAGCTCTCCAAGACCGAGCTCGAGAAGCTGACGCGGCGTTACGCGGCGGACCTCTCCGATCTCTTCGGCCCCGAGAGCGACGTGCCTGCGCCCGACGTCAACACCAACGAGCAGGTGATGGCGTGGATCGTGGACACCTACTCCATGCACGAGCGGAAGACCGAGTACGCGGTCGTCACCGGCAAGCCACTCGAGGTTGGCGGCTCGGCCGGACGCCGCGAAGCCACCGGACGCGGCGTGCTGTTCTGCGTGCGCGAGGCATGCGAGCACCTGAAGATACCCCTGCGCGGCGCGCGCGTGGCGGTTCAGGGCTTCGGAAATGTCGGCTCGGTCTCCGCCGACCTCATGAACAAGGACGGCGCCAAGATCGTCGCGGTGTCCGACGTCACCGGGGGCATCCACAACGAAGGCGGGCTCGACATCCCCGCCTTGCTCGCTTACGTGGCCGACCACCGCGGGGTCAAGGGCTTCCCCGGCGGCAAAGCGCTGTCCACGCCGATCGTCGAGCACGACTGCGACATCCTCGTTCCAGCCGCGCTCGAGAGCGTGATCACGGCCGAGAACGCGGATCGAGTCCTCGCCCGCATCGTCGCCGAGGGCGCCAACGGGCCTACCACGCCGGACGCCGATCGGATCCTCCAGAACAAGGGCGTCTTCGTGATCCCCGACATCCTCTGCAACTCGGGAGGCGTCACGGTCTCGTATTTCGAATGGGTCCAGAACAGAATGGGTCTCTACTGGCCCGAAGCCGAGGTCAACCAGCGCCTCGAGCACACCATGGTCCAGGCCTTCCGCGACGTGCTGAACAAATCCCTCGAGCACCACGTCGACATGCGGGTGGCGGCCTTCATGGTGGCGATCGAGCGGGTGGTCAAGGTCATCATGCTGCGCGGCGTCTACGCCTGAGCGACCGAAGAGCGAAACGGCCCGGCGCCTCGCGGGTGCCGGGCCGTCTTTTTTCGATCGCTGATCTAGAAGGCGAGGTTCAACGAGATGTGGTGGACGTCATCGAAGAACTCGCTGACCTGCTGCCCCGCATAGTCCACCCACAGGTTCGCGCTGCCGAGTCCGACCCGGACGCCGGCCCCGTAGGTCAGTCCGAACAGATCGTCCTCGTTCCCGCTGTACTTGTAGCCGAGACGCAGCGCGGCGTCCTTGCGGTACATGTACTCCGCCCCGATGCGCCCGTCGTCCATGGCGTAGCTGTTGTTCTGGTACAGGCCGTGCACCATGACCGAGTTCGCACCCTGCATCAGCGGGTATGACATGCCGAACTGAAAGTTGGACGGCAGCTCGAAATGCGCCGAGCCCGAGCCCACGGTGCGCGGCGACGCCTGCGGATCATCGCCCGGGAGGACGATGTTCTGGTCGAAGTCGGCGCCATCGAACTCCAGACTCGGGCCGAAGTTCTTCATGGCCAGACCCAGCATCAGCCCCTGGAATCCGGTGTCGTACTGGAAGCCGAAGTCGAACGCCACGCCGGACGCCGTCTCCTGTAGAATTTTCTCGGCCACGTAGTACACGGTGCCGCCGAAGTTCACGCGATCCGTCATCTGCCGGCCGTAGGTCAGTCCGAGCGTCGCGAAGGTCGGCGAGAACATCTCGCCGGTGCCATCCGGAGCGGTCTCGGACGTGAAGGCAATCTCCCCCACGCTGAACACCTTGGCGCTCAGCCCCACCGTGCCGACATTGCCCATCTTCTGCGCGACCCCCACGAAGTTCACGGCCATGTCCGCGATGAACTGCGTGTTGCTGAACATGACCTCAGTGGGTGAGTCGTTGCCCACGATCCCGGCGGGGTTGTAGAAGATCGACTCCACGCCGCTCACGGCGCCGAGGTTCGCGCCGCTCATGCCCACGTTGCGGGCACCGATCGGCAATCGGAGTTCAGGGGCGCCGGACGTGCCGAGCCGGTCGTCCCCGGCCGCGAGGGCCACACCCGATCCAAGAACGAGGATGACCGCGGCCATCCCGAGAATTCGCTGTGCTCTCATCGTCAGACTCTCCTCTCGTCGACAAGTCAGGTTCGTCATGGTCGTTCGCCTCATCCTAGAAG
This sequence comes from Candidatus Eisenbacteria bacterium, assembly GCA_035712145.1. Lineage (NCBI taxonomy): Bacteria > Candidatus Eiseniibacteriota > Candidatus Eiseniibacteriota bacterium. The sequence goes on from DASTBI010000159.1 coordinate 38,871, forward strand.
GTGTTGAGGCGCTCCTTTTCCATGAAGATCGCGAGCTTGCCGACGTGGGTCCCGATGCCCGGCGCGTCCACGTGGAAGACGTAGATGCCGCTGGCCACCGGAAGCCCGTGGCTGGTCTCGATATCCCAGATGAGCTGCGACGAGTTGTCGTTCTTCTCCATCGTCCGGACCAGATCGCCCGCCAGGTTGAAGATGCGGACCGTGCAACGGACCGGAAGGTGCGTGAACTTGATCTGGCGATTGAACTGGTTCAGCTCGTAGGACGAGTGATTGAAGTAAGGATTGGGGACGGCCTTGATTCGAGTCATCTCGTTCTGGGCAAGCGACGCGCTGAGCACCGTCGCCGCTTGCATGTTGAACGCGTAGAAGTCGTTCTCCGTCTCGCCGGTCGGGATGCCCGCCGTCGCCGGAATGGGGTCCAGCGAGTAGCGGATGTTGTCACCGGGATCCGCCGGAATCTGCGCCCCCAGCGCATCGACCGTGGCGTGCGGCCACAGCGCGTACAGGAAATCGAGCTGATCGACCTCGTTGAGCGCGTCGTCACGCACCGGATCCTGGTAGAACGGCAGCGCCGTGGGCGAATACGCCGACCGCATCGGCCAGATGACCTCACGGTTTCCGAGTGTGGCCTCGGTCGTATCCGGGTTCCACGCGCCGTTGGCGGTGGGAGCGTTCTCGAGGAAGCCCGCGTTCAGCTGGACGTTCTGGTCGACGTCCCAGATCGTCCAGGGCACGTCCACGTAGTCCTGGAGCAGGTACTGGCCGCTCGCTCGGACATAGCGGTAGGCCTTCTGCCCCGGCGGCCCCCCGGTGAAGCGGATCTCGAGGTTCGGGAACTGGCTGCCGTTCGCCACCGGGTCGAGCGCCGAGCCGAACAGGTTGAACGCGTAGTCGGCTCCCCCGTCGAAGAAGTGGAGGCCGATCGCGGCCACGCCGTCGTAGGCCGGTGGATTCGGGCCCACGTTCACGTACTGGACGTCGGCCAGCGGGTTGTAGATGGCGCCGAGCACGCGGACTTCGATGCCGTCGACGATCGGGAACGCCTCGTCCGCTCCGAAATTCGTCATGTTGTTGAGCACCGTGTCGACCTGGGCGCCCATGGTCCTCACCAGGTACCAGGTCGCGGTTCCCGTGGCGTCGGGTTTGTACCCGACACGGTAGCTCGCGGTGCGGACCGAATCCTGGTGCACGACGCGGACGGTGACGCTGTCGCGAGTCGGAGGAAGGTTCGGATCGACCTGGCCGTAGGTTGGGCCGCTGACGATTCGGGCCGAGCTGAAGTCCCTGCCCGCGGGGGGGCTCTGGGGGATCAAGGTCATCACGTTGCGCGGCGACTCCAGGAACACCGGGGTCTGGCCGATGCCCACGGCATAGGCGGTCACCGCGTAGTAGTACGCCGTCCCACTGTGGAGCGGCCCGCCGCGCACCGCGTCCGCGGTGAGCGTGATCGAGTAACGAAGCCCGCTGTCGCTGCCCCTCGCCTTGACCCGAGGCAGGATGACGCCGAGATCCGCGTCACACTCGTTGTCGAGGACGGTGGTGATGCTGTTCGCGATGTCGAACGTCCCCACCGGAGTGAACGGGCCGGCGATCGAAGCTCCCTGATAGACGATGTAGCCCTCGAAGTTGTAAGGGGCCTCGTCATAGCTCTCCGAACTCGTGTCCCACGAGAGACGAATGGCGCCGTCATCCAGCGTGGATGTGACCACCGGGGGGTTCGGCGGATTGGCCAGGTCGAAGTTCTGGTCGAACGCCGACTGAGCGATGTCGTCGTCACAGCGCAGCAGGGTCACGCTGGAGAGACGATTCGTCCCTTGCGAGACCACGATGGCGCAAACCACCTCCTGCGTATCGCCGGGGGCCATCGTGAAGGGTCCCGACGAGAGCATGAGACGGCGATCGTCCGGGCTCGTGTCCAGCCATCCGGTGTTCGTCACCGGGTCACCCGAGACGAAGAAAGTGGTCGGCGTGCCGGTGACCGGATTGATGATCACGTTGCCATCGGCGTCCAGCCCCTTCATGTAGTTGAAGGTCTTCGCTGCGGTGTTGGGGTCGGTGCCGTTGATGTACTTGTTGAACGAGCTCATCGGCAGAGGCGCCCCGCCCACTTCCGGACCCTTGAAGAAGTCGTAGCCGACCGCGGGACTCGCTTCTCCGTATTGACCGTCCGAGTTCGTCGCGTTGTAGACGTACCCGAGGCTGCGTGGCACGTCGGAGCCGACGAGGTCGTCGAACGCACCGCCGAGATCGGGATCCGACCACTGGGACACGAACATGTTGTTGATCGTGTTCCCGCCCTTGTTGATGAAGATGTACCGCATGAAGATCGTGTTCCCCAGCGCGCCCACCCGGTTGAAGGCGAACGTGGTCTGCTGGACCTCGATCCCCAGCGGTGAGGTGCTCCCCGCCCGGTTCGTGTGATTGGCCGGATCGGCGTCGTTGTAGACCGCCCAGAGCATCTGGTCACCCAGGATGTTCAATGTTCCGTCCGCCTGAACTTCCACGTCCGGAGCGCCGTGGGTCTCGGCTCCGGCTTCATAGTCCGCCAGCGCCGCGTCACGCTCCGCCGTGGAGGTGTACACACGGTTCAGCTTGTAGACCTTGTACTCGGCCTTGTCCGGATCATCGGGTGCGGTTCCGACCATCGCTCCCGGCCCGTACTCGTCGGAATATTCGGAGACGGCGAGGCGGGTGGCCCCGCCGACTTCTCCTCCCAGCCAGAGACCCGCCGCGAAGACCGCCGTCTTGCCGGTCCCCTTGGGGAACTCCAGCCCGGACCCGCCTGTGGCCTTGTCGTAGGCGAACGATCCCGTGTTCGTCACGACCATGGAGATGTTGTTGACGTCGATCCGCTGGCTGTTGTCGATGATCGTTCCCTTCGCCGGCTTGGCCGTGCGATGGAAACGACTCGCGGCCGTGGATCCAACGGCTGTCCAACCGATCATCAGCACTGCGACGCACGAAAGGATTCGTGCCGCTCTCATGAGCTTCCTCCCTGTTTCCACCGTGCGGATCATTGACCTAGAACCCCACCCGCATGCCGAAGCGGATCGTACGGGGGATGCTGTACAGGTTCTCGTTCTGCAGTGCCATGTTGTATGCCGCATTGGGATCGATGCCTTCATTTTGGAGAGCCTGCCCCACGGCGCGCCCCTCGGGTGTATTCAAGAACGCCGTGGTGTTCGGAGAGCCCGTGCCCGAGAACACGTTGATCGCGTTGTCGGTGTCGAACAGGTTCTGGACCAGCGCATACACCGCCAGGTTGAGACCACGCGTATTGAAGCCCCTGGAAACCTTGAAATCGAGGCTGTTGGTCCACGGCCCGTAACGCGAGTTCAGCGCGCCTTGGGGCTCCGAAGCCACCGCCGCCAGCGTCACCTCGTCGTAGATGTTGGTCGGCGTGTACGGAGTCCCGCTGGCGATGTTGTACAGGACGTTGAAGTTGAAGTTCTCGAGCCAGTTGATCCCGCCCAGCTTCGGCCCTTCGGCCTTGCCGAGCCCGTAGTCGAGGTTGACCGAGATCTTGTGGCGCTGATCGAAGTCCAGCGGAGCGGTCTGCTTCGGCGGATCGCTCGCGGTCCACGCGACGTTGCGCTGCGTGTTGGACACCGAACCGGTGCCGAACGCCCACGACAGGCTATAGGCGACGTTGGCCTGGATGTGGTTGACCCGGCGCAGGGTGAAGGCCATGTCCACGCCCTTCAGGGTCGCGAAGTCCTTGTTGCGATAGGTCGAGAACTGGTTCGGGAAGCTGGGGACCGCCTCGATCTGAACCAGATCCTTGACGTCCTTGTAGTAGGCCGAGATGTCGAACTTGGCGTAGTCGTTCACCTGCTGGCTGATCCCCACCTCATAAGCCGTGGTCTGCTCGGGCTTGAGGTTGGGATTGCCGAACCCGACGAAGTACCCGCCGGTCCGCACCTTGTGCTCCAGGAAGCGATACGAGACGTAGAGGTCCTGGAGATTTGGCTGCTGGAAGAACTGGCCCCAGTTCGCGTGCAGCACCATCCGGTCGGTGACCGGGAAGCCGATCCCGAGGCGCGGGCTGACCCGGCTGTAGGTCTTGTTCTCGACGAGGTCCGGCTCGTCGAGCGTACCGTCATTGCCGAGCGGCAGGTCCTCGTCCGCCAGGGCGCCGACATCGGTGTTGATGTAGTCGTAGCGGAGCCCGCCGTTCACGACCAGTCCGGCGCGCTCGTACTTGTCCTGGAGGTACACGCTGAAGACCTTCGGCTTGCGGGGGCCGTCGATGCCCTCGTCGGTCTCCTCCTGACCGTCAGCGGAGTATCCGTAGCGGTCGATATCCACGTCGTTGTTGATGCTGTCGCCCGAGGCGTCCCAGAAGTTGACCGGGAAGAAGTGGTTGTAGAAACGCAGCGTGTGCTGGTCGTACTCGAATCCTGCCCTGAGCTGATGGAACGCATTCCATTGGTTGGTGTAGTCGCCTCTCACCGCCCAGTACTGAGACTTGCGCCGCAGATAATCGTCGAACACGTGGCCGGTTCCCCCCGCCCGCTCGGCGGAGGCGCGCAGCGAATCGGAGAGCGGATCTCCTTGCGGGCCGCTCAACCCCGGCCAGAACCAGCGGATGTCCGAGCGAAGATCAGCCTGAGGGAACTCTCCGTAACCGTAGATGTTGTCGAAGTAGACGCCGTCGCCGCGCGTGCGCTCTGTTTGATAGAAGTTCGCGCCCACGCTGTAGAACGACTTGGCGTTCAGCGTGTGGTTGAGGAAGGTGCCGAACGACCGGTTCCGATCCTCGTATCGCGGCGCATGGGCGAGGTTGAAGCGGTAAGTATTGAGGTACTGCTGCCAATCGTCATCCGCCCACAACCCGCTCAGCTTGAGGCTGAGCGGCTTGCCGAGAGGGATCGAGAGCTTCCCCTGGTGCGTCCATCCGGCGAGCGCGTTGGACGGCAGCGGTTCGTCGTAGTTCGCGCGCGGCGAGCGATCTGACTGATAGCGGCGCTGGCCGCTGTAATAGAAGTTACCCCAGTCCTTCCCGGGGAAGATGGGGCCTCCGAGCGTCCCGTCGTACACGTTGTTGTCGTAGATCTTCGCGCCCAGGAGGTCGTTGCCGTAGCCGCCGAAGTTATCGGTGAGAGCCTCGAGGCTCCCGCTGTACTTGTCCGTGCCTTCACGGGTGATCACGTTGATCACGCCCGACATCGCGCGCCCGTACTCGGCGTTGAAGCCGCCGTTCTGCACGACGACTTCCTGGATGGCGTTGTTGCTGATGGCGGTCGTTGCATTACCGGTCAGGGGATCCTGCTGGGAGAACCCGTCGAGGTAGTACGCCGTCTCGTTCGGCCGGCCACCGCGGACGATGAGCGTCGGTCCGTTCTGGGCCTCGCGGTCGATCTGACGCTGAAAGCTCACGATTCCCGACGACTGAGCCGCCGCCTCCTGGTAGCCGCGCGTGGGCATCCGCGAGATCTGATCGGAGGAGATGAAGCGAGTCGTGTTGGTGGCGTCCTTCTGGAGGAGCGGGCGCTCGGCCTCGACCCGTACTTCCTCCATCTGGACGGCTTCGGGCTTCATCTCGATGTTCAGCTCGGTGGTGAAGTCGGGGGTGACCGTCACCTTGTTCGCAATGAACGGCGCGTACCCGAGGATGTTGGCACGGACCACGTATTCGCCGCCCAGGACACCAATGATGAAGTACTCACCCTTCTCATCGGAGACAGCGCCGACTCGCTGGGCTTCGATCCGGACGTTGACCCCCGCCAAAGGCTCTTTCTTCTCGTTCGTGACTTTTCCCACCAGCTTGCCGGTGGTTCCAGCCTGGGTCATCGAGCCGGTCAACACGGATGTGGCGAAGAGCGTCGCCAACATCACGACCCGGGGAGCTCTGTGGAGCATGGACGTCATTCTCCTTTCAAACCGAAAGAAGCGGCACTCGTCTCGAGGACAACGAGAACCCGACACGGCCATCGGTTGTAGAGGGGGATGTTTGCGGTTGCTGCACACGCCATGATTCTTCCAGCTCTCCTTTCCCCTGTTGCGGTGGGAGGGGAACGCCATCCGTGGCTTGGAGCGCGTGGGACTGTGCCCACATGCGAGCGACGGTGGACCTTCCGCATTGAAATGTCAACGTCAATTCGGACAGGCGGAGGAGCGCAGACCGCATTCAAGACCTTGGAAGGCTGGGACTTGGGGGGCCGGACTCGCCAAAAAAGGGCGCGGGGCAAGGCGCCCCGCGCTCCACTTTTTGCTGGCTATCTAGAATGCGTACGTCGCGGTGACCTTGGGGAACACCGGCGAAGTCGTCGCGCCGCTGATGAAGTTGAACCCATTGTGGGGGAAGGCATCGTTCACGATCGCGTCGAACTGGAGCGATCCGATCTTCACGCCCGCGCCCAGCGACATGCTGAACGGAGAGTCGTGGATGGTCAGCGTGGTGGGCGTGCCTTCGTCCTCGAACTCGGTGGAATGCCACACGCCCTTGTTGGCGCCGAAACGCAGCGTGAGCCAGCTGTTCACGTGGGTCTCGAGCGCCGCGAAGAACTGCGGCATGAACGTCTCGGTGATGTTTCCGAGGGCGAATCCCGCGCCGAACAGGTCCACTTCCTGCTCGATCTTGTTCTGGGCGAAGGTGAGGCCGAGGACGAACAGGTCGTTGGACCCGATCGTCCAGTTGCCCGCGACGCCCGCCTGCCATCCCGCCAGGCTGTTGTCGAAGCCGAGGGCGCCGGTGGTGGTGGACAGGTCGTACGAGTAGAGCTTGACCACCGGGACGACCATCACGTTGGGCTGCCACTGCCACCAGGCGCGAGCCGCGAACTGATAGGCGGTCGAGCCGTCGTTCTCCGTAACCGTCACCCCCGTGGTGTCCACGACCTCGAACGTGCGGCTCTGCCAATGGAGATTGGCTTCGACGTTCATCGTCGGGCTCATCTCGAACCCAACGCCGACACCCAGGCCCAGCACGTTCCGGGCGAGGTTGGGATCGAACTGGGTGAAGTCGAAGGTGAGCTCGCTGATGTTCCCCAGGCCGACCGGGTCATTGTCGAGCTCGACCTGGCCGAACGACCGGTTGAGGCGCAAGCCCAGCGCGAAGGTTCCGAATTTCCTGCCCCACATGATGTCGAACTGCTCGCTGGTGTGGAAGTTCGGGTCGCTGGCCAGCGGGGGCGTGCCCGGAGCCGGGTTGCTGGTCGCGTCGCCCTGGCCGAGCTGCGGCGTGAACTGCCGCATGTGAATCGCCCAGGCGCCCATCCGCCCTTCGAACCAATCCCCCATCACCGCGCCCACCGAGCGATCGACGGGAACACCGCCCGTCGCGACGCCCAGCTCGCCGTAAACGAGGTTGCCGACGTTCGAGACGCCGGACGTGTACGTGAAGATACCCGTGTAATCCTTGATGTAATCGCCCTGGATCGCCATGCCCTCGACGCGGGACGTCTGGGCATGGGCGAGCAGCGGCAGCGCCAGCATCAGCGCACCAAGGACCAAGATCTTCGCGATTCGACTATGCATATGAGACTGCCTCCTAGGGTCAGTAGGCGATTCGATGCCACGTGGGCAGACCAATGCTCGCTGGCCTGCGATCGACCGCGCGATCTCTGCCGGTCTCCACCTCCTTTCGAAGCCGGTCTCGAGCGTCTCTTGAGGGCATAGCAAAGGCTCCATCACTTCCGTGGGATGGAGCTCCAAGGACAAACCAGGATAGAGCCTCCATGTAGGAGGTCCTGGCGAACGCCCGCCGGCAGGGTAGGAGGCTGGCCAAGAGCCTGTCAACTGGGAATGTCGGCCGGGTCGAGGCGGTCAGGGACGCCCAACCGCCCGGAGAGAGACCGCCAGCGCCCTGTCGTAGAGCCTGTGGGATGGGGTCAGGCTGCTCACGTGGACCGTCCCCTGGGCGTGAGCGACGAGGCCTCGGCCCATCGCGATCCCCACGTGGGTCATCCGCCCGCCCGGCCTGCCGAAGAAGACCAGCTCTCCTTTGCGCGGGGCCCGGCGACGACCGGAGCCCCGGCACGCAACGAACTGCTCGTGCGCGTCACGCGGGACCTCGGTGCCGATGCTCGACAACACCTGCTGGACGAAACCGGAGCAGTCGAACCCGAGCGGCGTCCGGCCGCCCCACAGGTAGGGAACGCCGATCAAGCTCCGGATCACGTGCTCGAGGCTTCCTGCAGGGCGCCCGGACCGGCGCAGGTGACGGCGCTCCGTCCAGGCGTGATCGCCGCCCGGCAGCCTCAGCCGGGCGAAGGCGCCCTCGAATCGCGACACCACCACCGGACTGTTCCAGAAGATCGGGGTCACGATCGCGCCACGCCTGGGGCCGGCTCGAAGCTCGAGGTGGCGGCACGCCACGCGCCACTGCGCCGATCGCTCCCATTCGGCGGCCTCGGCCGCGGTCAGGGGACGAAGTCCCCACTGCCGCACCCAACCCTTGTAGCCATCGGTCCGGTTCTCGATCCTCGACCACTTTCCCCCGCGGCCGACGGACAACAGCCTGACCAGCTCACCCATCAGGAGCTGGCTCTTCAGCTCGCTCCGGTGGCTGGGCCGGCGGCGCACGTCGAGCGCCGCGATACGGACCACGGCGCTTTGGCTCATTCGCCGATGGGACTCATGAGCACGAAGCGCCCGAAACCTTCGCGGTCCCCGAAGACAAAACGGCGAAACGGGTTGTTGTAGTACCAGATCTCCAGCTGTGGCGTGTCGGTGCCCGGAGCCCGAGTCTCCACCTGATCCGGCTGGCCATGACGGATGTAGATCCGACCCATGTCGGACCGCCAGCCCGGGCCATAACCCTGGAAGTGGCGCTCGGCGTGATGGACGCGTCGAATGAATTCGATCAGAGCCTCATTGCGCGGCGTATCCGGTGTGGGATCGCGGCGCCGCCAGAACTGCTCCCACCCTGCGGCCTGCTGATCCACGGGAAGCGCTCGCAGTCGATCGACCTCCTCCGAGTTGGCGATGTAGCTCAGCGGCTCCAGGATGCGTTCGAAATCCTGCCCCTTGGGCGGACCGCTCTCCTCCACCTCGAACCTGCGCTCGACACGCCAGCGCGAGCTCTTCTCGGCGAGCTCCACCTCGAACACGTAGGACCCCACGAAGAGATCCGTATTGAGAGGACCGAACAAGATGGGCTCGGCAGAGCGGCTGAGCGTGACCTGCTGGGATCCTTCCTTCAGCTTCTGGCCCATGTCGTCCATCAACCGGTACTTGAAGACATAGCGCCGCGGCCAGGCTCCGGGCCTGCGATCGAACAGCGAGGCCTGGGCCGTGAGCCGACTCACGTCGGCCCCGAACACGCGGGTGGGGATGAGACGAAACACGCCGCTCGAGTCGCGGACTCCGAGCTCGAGGTCCGAGAATCCCACGGGAATACGGGTGTAGTCGGGAACGGTGATGCGATCGCGCGCTCTCGATTGCGTGCCGCCATTCAGATCGCGCACCGAGACCGTCACCTCGTACGTGCCGGGCGGGATCTCGAGCTTGCGCCGCTCGACCGCGGCGGCACGCGGGGAGCGCGAGACGTCGAAGCTGCCGACGACGAAGCGGCGCTCCCAGACATCGCCGTAAAGCGGTCCGCCTTTCTGCGATTCGAACGAGATCGAGATCTCGATGTCGGCTGCGAACCGCGAGTCCGCCGGGGTCTTGAGCTGGACCCATTGCAGGCCTTGATAGGGAACCGTGACCGAGATGCCCATCGCGGGACGGCCTTCGGCATCCAGCGAGAGCACGAGGTCTGCGGTGAAATCGGGAGGCTGTTCGGCTCGAAGAGGCGGGATCTCGGCCGCCTGCGCAGCCGGCGCTCCCAGGATGCGCCATGAGAGCCCGATCACCAGGGCAAGCTGGCATGATGGGAGCAGAATCCGCCGAAGAGCCAATGCGCGGACGACGCTAGCACAGGCCACGGAAACGCTCCAAGCCCATCCGCACAAACTGCTTGACGGCCATGACGATGCCCCTGGATAGTTCTTGCGCCGGGCGTCTTGGCCAGTTCGGCTCTGGAGTGGCGATTGCCCAGGCTTCACCAGCATTTCCTTCTTCTATCGGCCGTTTGCGCCGCCTCCCTGGCGCTCCCGCGACCCGCTCGAGCGGTGATGCCCACCCGGGCCGGGAACGTCCCCGCAGTCGTGTCGCAGGCCTTCGACGACGGCCGGTTCCAAGTCCCGTCGACTCCCGCCTTGGGGACCAGCATCGTCGCCGGGACCTGGTTCATCCCGGTCATCCTGATCGATTTCCCGGACCAGGGGCTGACCTACCCCAGCGCGCCAGAGTGGGACCGGGCCCTGTTCGACACCACCGGCGTGACGGCCACGGGATCGGTGTACGACTACTACAACTGGGTTTCCGGCAGCCGGCTCAAGATCATCGGCAAGGTCGTGGCCACCGTCCGCCTCGACGAGAGCAAGACATTCTATGCCGGCAATTCCTGGGGACTCGGCAATACGACTCCGATGAACAGCGCGGGCGCCGTCCTCGAAGCCCTACGCAAGTGCGACACCCAGGTCAACTGGTCGGACTTCGACCGCGATCAGGACGGCTACGTGGACATGCTGTGGGTGGTCCACTCGGGACTGGGCGGGGAGAACGTCGTCACGCGCCAGGATCTCTGGTCGATCACCTCTCGATTGACCAACTGGAGCGGAGCGGGATCCTTCACGACCAGCGACCTTATTCCCGGCACGGCGCTCAAGGTGCGCGTGGACCGTTTCACGATCCTCCCCGAGTTGTCGGCCTTCCGCGCAGGATCTCGCGCGGAGATCGGCGTCTTCTGCCATGAGTTCGGTCACGCGCTCGGATTGCCGGACCTCTACGACACGGCGCCGCTCACGCATCCGCCGAACGTGGGGCCCGGAGGCTGGTCGTTGATGTCCACCGGCGCCTATGGAACGGACAGCCAGTCACCCGAGTATCCATCCCATCTCGGGGCCTGGCCGATGCTCTACCTGGGATGGCGCACGGCGGCCCGGCCCACGCGCGACACGCTGATGACGCTGACACCGATCGAGACGGGCGGGCAGATCCTCGAGCTCTGGTTCCAGGGGGAATCCAATCCCGAGCACTTCCTGATCGAGAACCGCCAACGGCTCGGCTTCGATCGCAACCTCCCGAGCGAAGGCGCCTTGGTCTATCAGGTCGACGACGCGCAGATCGCGGCCGGCATCCCTTCCAACCGGGTGAACAACGGCTTCTTCCCCGCGCTGAGGATCATCGAGGGCGATGGCCGGACCGATCTCTTCCAGGGGATCAACCGCGGGGACCCCGCCGATCCGATGCCCGGCAGCTCCGGCATCACGCGCTGGGCCGACGACACATGGCCCAACACTCGATCGCGGCTCGGCAACATCACCAATGTCGCGCTGCGGGACATCGTCATGATCGGGGACAACGTCGGCTTCACGGCGCAGGTCCAGTCTCCGGGCTGGCTTCCCGCTCGAGTCCAGTCCACGGCCTCGTACAACCCGATGCCGAGCACCGGCCCTGGCACGCGCGCGGTGATGCTCGAAGGGGGCGGCATCGTCGCGGTCGGCAGCGAATACCTCGGCGGCATTCCGCAGGTCGTCGTTCGGACCCGGCATGCCGATGGCGTGTGGGAGACTCCCGTCACCATCAGCCAGTCCCTCACGGGCGCCGTGGAGCCCACCGTGTGCACCATCCCCGGCGGCGACATCTGCATCGTGTGGAGCGACGCGCGGCATGGTCCGCAGGAGCTCTATTTCCGCTCGCGCATCCGCGGCGTGTGGACTCCGGAGCGGCGACTGACCGACCTTCCAGGATTCTCCCGCGCGCCGGCGATGGTGGCTGACCACACCGGAAGCGTGCAGCTCGTCTGGCAATACAGCGACGGCAATGGAGTCCGGATCTACTTCATGCGCTTCACCTACCTCTCCCCTTTCGGCGACCCCTGGCCGGTCTCCGCCCCCGGCACGGTGCCCGACATGCCGGCGTTGGCGCTCGCTCCGGACGGATCGAGCTATGCGCTGTGGGTGGACCAGGGCGGCAGCCAGGTCGGCGTGTGGTTCGCGCACTGCCATCCGGACTCCGGCGTGCGCCCGGCCCGGCGACTCATCCAGCCGCAGGGCGGCGTCCTTCCGACCGTCCACGCCATGGTGGACCAGCAGGGCAATCTGAACGCTCTGTGGGCCACGACGGGCGGAGGCGGCAGCGAGCTCCATTTCCACCAGCGCGCCGGGTTCTTCATCCGCGACACGGTGCTGGTGCGTCGCGGTCAGCCGATCCAGGACTTCATGATCGCCGAAGATCCCGCGGGAGGCGTGCACGTCGTCATGGAGGCGGCCACCTCCGGGGCCTTCCAGGTCCTCTACAAGGCATGGCGCTCGAATGGTGGATGGGACATGGGCAACACCGAGGTGACCGCTCGAGATGGCGTGGCGGTGCGACCCATGGTCCTCCTTCGCGATGGAACGTCGTTGACGGTGTTGTACACCGCCTACGTCCAGGGCATGCCGGTCTTCATGGAGCGCGATCGCAGGATGGTGCTTCAGCCACTGACCGCGGTGGACGATGAGCCGAATGTGGCGATCGCCGGAATCCGGGCCGGACCCAATCCACTGCGTGCCGGAAAGCGGCTATCGTTCCTCGGTCACGGCAGGCCGCCGCGGGGGACGCTCGATGTTTTCGATCTCCATGGTCGCCGAGTGGCTCGCGCGACCTTCAGGACGACATCCGAAGGCTGGCGCGCGGAGGTTCCGGGAAGCGAGACCTCGTCCTGGACGCCTGGCGTCTATTTCGCGCGTCACGAGGAAAGCTCGGCGCAGTTGCGGGTCGTCGTTCTGCGCTGACCCCCGCATGCGCAGGGGGCCTTCGCGCTCGGCAACCGGCCGGGCTGACGGTTCGCCACTCGTGTTCGCCGCCATGGGCCCGCTTCTTCTCGGCGGCCTTCTTCCGCTGAGCCCCGACATCTCGAATCGCTGGTGCGTGGCCGGCCGCTGGACGTTTCCGGTGGGGGATCCCCTGGCCATCGGAAGCGCAGGGCCCTTCGGCGAGCAGCCCTTCCAGGTGACGCGCAACATCCAGAGCCGCGGCGACCGGCACTCCGGCGCGGACATCTCCAATCGCACCGCCGGCGACACGGTTCGAGCCGCGGCCCACGGCATCGTGGTCGCCGCCCAGGACGCGGGCAGCGGGTACGGTCTTCATGTGGTTCTCGCCCACCGGCTTCCCGATGGAAGTCTGGTGATGAGCGTCTACGCGCATCTCGCGCGCGGGTCGCTGAACGTCTCTCCCGGCGAATCGGTGCTCATGGGCCGGCCGCTGGGACTCGTCGGAAGGTCGGGGACGGCGACGTCTCCGCATCTTCACTTCGAGGTCCGCAAGCCTTTCCTGTGGGACGAGCGCTGGGAGAAGTCACCGACGCTCGATCCAGTCCGGTTCGTCACCGCGGCGCTTCCGAGCCGAGAGCGGGATTCGACCTGGGCCCGCCCCTATCTCCAGTGGGCGGAGTGCGCAGGCATCGTCACGCCCGGCGAGCACGGGGAGACCATGGTGACGCGGGAGCGCTGGAGGCGGGCGGTCGCCGCCGCAGGCTGCCGGGGGGAGGACCTGGTGGGTCCTCCTCCCCCGGCGCTTTCCGAGGCCGACGAGCCGGTGACCTGGCGCGAGATCGCCCGCGATCTGGACCGACTTCGAAAGGCCGGCCTCTGTCTGCCACGGGATACCACCGCCAACGCGCGACGGCGCTCCGATTGCGACCGGCGGCTGGGCATGCGGGATCCCTCGCGGGATCCCGATGAGCTGGGCGCGCGTCGTGCGCTTTGCACGATCGCGGAGCTCGCGCTCGTCATGAGCGACTTCTCCGGGCGCTGAACCGAAGCCGCTCAGCCATGCAGTGCATGAGAGACGGCCGGGCACTCTGCATCTCGATCCCGCGACCCGCGGTCGCGCTTCGCACCGACGCCGCCCGGTGATGACCGCGTAACCCTCAAGTTTTGACGGCTTGGCGCCGATGACCGTCGCATCGCCGGGGGAACGCGGCCGCCCTGCCCTCTCCCTGGCATACCCACTGCTTGTTCGTTGGGGACTCTATGCTCAACGGGCGTTGCCATATTGCGAAATCTTGCTCGACCGGCTTCACGCTGGTGGAGGTTGCGGTCACCCTTCTCCTGCTCGGGCTCCTGTTCGCCCTCGCGGTGCCCACGGTGACCCAGCTCTCGGGCAGTTATCACTTGAAGACCGCGACCGAGAATCTGGCCGGGCAGATCCGGCTCGGACGTGAGCGCGCGATCGCCACCGGCGTGAATCAGCATTTTCACTTCACGACGGTCAGCAACGGCGACTACTTCATCATCGATCACATGACCGCCCAGACCACGGGCAACTGGCGGTTTCCGAAGGGCATTCAATATTTCACCGGCGCCGGCACCATGTCGTGGATCGACATGACCACGGATGGCCGCGCCAAATGGGGCACCAGCCCGGCATCCGGCTTCATCATCCTCCAGGACCGGCGCGGCGTCCGCGACACGGTCAGCATCCAGGCTTCGGGCCTGGTGCTCACGCAATAGGCCACGCCATGCGCCCCCCGCGAAGCTCTGCCCAATGCCCAGGGTCGGACCGAGGCGTCACCCTGGTCGAGCTGATGATGGCGCTGGTCATCCTGTCGATCGGCCTGATGGCCGTGAGTCAGCTCTTCCCCGCGGGCACGCGCGGCCAGGTGCGCGACCGCCTGTTCTCGAGCGCCAACTACTACGCGCAGGAGAAGGTGGAGGAAGTGGCGGGCAAGGACTGGGCGGATCCAGAGCTCAGCATCGGTCGCCACCCCGTCGCCGACTTCGAGACGCTGGGAACGAACCGCACCTGGCTCCGCTTCTACCAGGTCGACGTCATGGCGGTCCCGCTCGACAACCTTCGAAAAGTCACCGTGACCGTGAACTGGAGATACCAGGACATGGATCGCTCGGTGAGCACCGTGACGTACGTGAGGCGATGATGATGCCGCTGCCCAAGCACCTGATCCGAGGCCAGGGACGGCACGCTCCCCGCGGGTTCACGCTCATCGAGCTGATGATCACGCTGACCGTCCTCGCGGCGGTGATGGTGATCCTGCTGGTGATGATGCGCGCCGCACAGAGCAGCAAGGTGAGCACGTCGAACCAGATCGAAGCCTCGCAGGCTGCCCGCGTGGCGCTCGACATGCTGACCCGCGACCTGCGAAGCGCCGGTTACGGCGTGGATCGTTACTACGCCGCCGCCCCCCAGCCCCCCATCGCCTACATCGATTCGTTGCAGGTGCTGATCAACGCCGACCTGCAGCCCGCGACGGCAGGCACGGACACGGTGCCCAAGTCGCCGCTCGCCTACAACCCGAGCGGCTCACCGCGTCCCTTCCCGCTGAACGGCACCGTCTGGCAGCCGCCGATCAAGTACCGGCGTGGCGCCGAGGTCGTGCGCTGGACGCTGGACGTGGACAACGACGGGCAGGTCAACGCGAGCGACATCGCCCACGCGAACGGCATCGACGCGCGGCGGACCCCGAACCCCAACGACTACGTCCTGGTCCGGCAGATCTATGGCGATTCGACCGGCGACATCGCCAGCTACAACGGTGGCCAGACGGAGCGAGTGACCCTGGTGCGCCGGCCCGGCGGCACCGTTCCCGCGATGTTCCAGGTCTATCTGGAAGGAAGCAAAACGCCCTGGGACTGGTCGAACGGGCCACTGCCGGTCACCAAGCTCTCGGCGATCGAGCGCATCATGGTCGAGGTCGTCGCTCCCGCCGCACGACCCGACAAGAAGGGCAACTACGCCGAGTCGCGCATGCGGACCGAGATCAACTCGATCCGCAACGTGCCCAACTTCGGCATGGAGGAGTATCCGGTCGACGGCTACGTCTTCAACGACGTGAACGGCAACGGCACCCAGCAGGTCGCGACCGAGCCCGGGATCCCTGGCGCCTTCGTCAGGTGCGGCTCGTACTCGACCACGACCGCGGCCAACGGGTACTACCTGTTCCGGGTGCGCTCCGGCACCTATACCGTCAAGCACACCTCGGCCCCGGGTTACCATGGCACGAACACGCCGGACAGCACCGTGGTCAATCTCGGCCCCGCCGCGAGCGCCACCGCCACCGTGAACTTCGCGGACGCGGCGACGCCGGGCGGCTGGGTCTACGTGATGACCTACGAGGATTTGAACGCGGACGGTATTCGCGACGCCGGCGAGCCGGGACTCCAGAACGTGCGCCTCCAGATGTCGCCCGGCGGCGAGATCGGCTACACCGCCAGCTCCGGCACGGCCACGCTGTTCGCGGAGACGGGAAGCTTCACGGTGACCGCCTCCGCCCCCGATTCCTTCACGTTCACGACCCTCAATCCGGTCACGGGAAGCATGACCGATGGAGGCTCGGCGTCCATCGAGTTCGGCCTCACCAAGACCGCGGTTGGCACGATCCAGGGCACCGTGTATCGCGACAACAACCGAGACGGCGTGATGAACAGCGGAGAGCCCGGCATCGCCAACGTGTGGGTGGGCGTGACCAAGGATGGAGGTCTGACGATCCAGGGCTACAAGTACACCGACGGCGCCGGCAACTACAGCGTCGACGTGCCGATCAACTCGCCGCCCGCGACCACCCCTTACGCGATCATGGTGATCATTCCGCCCGGCTTCTACCCGACATCGACCACTTCGATCTCGCCGATCTGGGTCACCGCGGGCTCGACTCAGACCAACAAGAACTTCGGCATGTCCGCTTACCAGGTCATCGTGCTCAACGCCAGCCGAGTCCTGAGCCTCGCCAGCCGCGACCTGATCGAGAAACAGGGCAGCGACAACGGCGGCACCGGCGCGCGGCGGGACCCTGACATCGTGCTGGGCGCCGATGCCGGCGGCACCGACAACGTATCGATCTGGTACAACCAGTACGACAGCACGCCGATCTTCGATCCCAACCCTTCGTATACCCGCAATGCGCCGCAATCGGTGCTGTCGGTCGCGCTCGACACCCTCGACAGCGACGTGCCCAAGGCGCGGCCCGATCTGGTCACGGGAACACGGAAGGCGACTCCCGGCAACTTCTTCGTCTGGCTCAACCAGAACTCGGGCGGCAACGAGGGCTATTACGGCACGACCTATAACCAGGCCTACACCACGTCCAATCTCGGCGACGTGCAGTCGGTGCTGACTCTCGACTGCGCGGGATCGTCCACCAATGATCAGGTGGACATCCTGGTCGGGACCAAGTCGCCGACGGCGAACCAGGGCTCGGTCGAGCTGTGGCTCAGCAACAACGCGACCACGCCCATCTACTCACGTCTCGAGACCTATCCGACCTCGGGAGGCCTGGCGGCGGCGTCCATGGGCGAGGTCAACGCCATGACCGCCGCCGACGTGAACGGCGACGGCCTCAAAGATTTGATCGTAGGCACCAAGACCGGAAGCTACACCGGCCAGCTCATGATCTTCCGCAACAACGGCAAGTCCTCCGGTTCCTCGCGCTTCACCTTGGCGCAATCGTTCCCGTTGCTCGGCGCCGTGACCTGCATCGCCGCCACCAAAGTGGACTACGACTCGCTGACCGACATCATCGTCGGGCTCCAGACCGGCGTGGGCGCCGGGCAGCTCCAGGAGTTCAAGAACTTGATGTTCGCCGGCGTGATCAACTTCGCCTATCAGCGCTCCTACATCGCACCGGGTATTCCGCTGTCGCTGGTGGCCGCCGACCTCGGCGGCGTGGTCGGGCACGACGACCTGGCCATGGGCTGGCGCGAGAACGAGACCAGCTACGTGGGCGGGCTCCGCGTCTTGTCGATGGACTCCGGCCGGCTGCCCGCGGTCGACAGCGACCCCTCCGCCGGCTCGGTGATCAACATGGTGCCGGCGCTGACCGTCAACAACTTCAACTTCGGGACACAACCCGTCACGCCGTTGCCGCCTTACCTCACCGATGTGGCCGCCGGCATCAAGGTGACAGCTCTGACGGGCGCCCTGGTGGTGTTCATCCGATGATTCCACGACGCTCTAATCCAGCTCCGAAGATCGCGCGCGGCGAGCGCGGGATCGCGCTGATCATGGCTCTGATGGTGCTGCTGGCCATGTCGCTGCTTGCCGTGCTGCTCATGGTGTCGCTGCAGGTGGAAACCAAGATCGCCGGCCACAGCGCGCGTCACGCCTCGGCGCTCAACATCGCCGAGGCCGGAGTGGGCGAGGCGCTCTCGCGCATTCGTAACGGCGACATTCCCAATACGCTGAACCCCCGCACGGTCGGGCAGATCTTCCTGGCCAATCCGGGCAGCATTCCGCCGGTCGGCGCCGATACGTTCGCCATGGGAACCGGTCAGCCCGCGGGTGAATGGCTGGACTACAGCACGGCCAACAAGACCGCTGACGTGCTCACGGTGCGCTACAAGACGGACGCGGCGCGCACCGTGATCTACCGCTATGACCAGAATCTGAACCCGCCGATCAACTACCTGACCGGATTCCCGATCTGGGTGGTCACGGCTCGCGGGAGGAAAGGCAACGACATCCGGCGCATCGAGACCGAGGTCGTGCCACGCCCCTACAACGTGATCTGCAACGCGGCGATGTCGGCCAAGAAGGGCATCGACTTCTCGGGCAGCGCCGAGGTCTGCGGCTACAACCACCGCCTCGACACGCCGTCCTATACCGATGGCGTCCATGGTGCCCCAGCGGGCCCCAATGGGCCTTGTGTCCCGTGGGAATTGAATGTCGCGGACCTTCCGGGAAGCTGGAGCGAAGAGCCGATCACCAGCGGCGGCTCGGCGGAACAGGGCGGCAATCCGGTGAAGAACAGCGACAACAACGGCGCCGGTTTCTACACCGGGCCGTGGGACGCCCTCGGCCTCACTCAGGCCGAGTTCTGGGCGTGGATCGGCCCGCCGATCACCATTCCCCCCCTCACGCCAAATGGGATCTTCTACCTGGACAACAACGCCACGCACCAGGACCAGTCGGGCATATTCGCCTACAACGGCGCCAACGGTGAGGGCTTCCTCTACATCGATGGCGACGCGACCCTCAACGGCAACTTCACGTTCCGCGGCCTGATCTACATCGAGGGTGACCTGAAGGTCAACGGCAACACCTGGATCCTGGGCGCGCTCATCGTGCGAGGGAAGGGTCCGATCAAGATCGCCAGCGGAAGCTGCGTGGTGCTCTACAGTCGCGACGCCGTCCAGCAGAACATCACCAAGTACGGTCAGCAGTTCATGACGCTGGCGTGGCGCGAAATCCCCTGACGCTTGACCTTCCGCGGGTCCCCGCCTAACGTCCGGCCCCGAAGGCAACGACGGGGACGAGCAGGCAGGCGGAGCGCACCATCGCCCCAACGGTTCGATCGTGGGGCGATTTCCTTTTGGCGGCGGGGAGAGCATTCATGGCCGGCTATCGGGACACGCTGAACCTTCCGCGCACCGATTTCCCCATGAAGGCGGACCTGGTGAAGCGCGAGCCCGAGCGCCTTTCGTGGTGGGAGACGCATGGGTTCTACGGCCGTCTCCGCGATGCCCGTCGCGGGCGCCAGGTGCACCTGCTGCACGATGGCCCTCCTTACTCCAACGATCACATCCACATGGGCACCGCGTCGAACAAGATCTGGAAGGACGCGGTGGTGCGCGCCGCTTCACTGATGGGGTACGACTCCCCTTACGTGCCCGGCTGGGACAACCACGGCATGCCGATCGAGGTCCGGGTGGCGCGCGAGTTCCGTGAGAAGAAGGTCGAGCCCGACCGCGTCACGCTGCGCAAGCGTTGCCGCGAGTTCGCGCAGCACTGGGTCGGCGTTCATCGCCAGGAATTCCAGCGTCTGGGGATCTGGGGAGAATGGGAGCATCCCTACCTCACCATGGACCCGCACTTCGAAGCCGCGATCCTCGAGACCTTCGGAGCGCTGGTGCGGAAAGGATTCGTGCAGCGAGGACTGCGCTCGATCCACTGGTGTCCCACCGATCGCACGGCCCTCGCCGAGGCGGAGATCGAATACCAGGACGATCCCTCCCCGTCGATCCTGGTGGCGTTCCCGCTGCGTGAGGATCCGCGCGGACTGCTGGGCTCCTCTTCGAGCGTGAGCGCCGTGGCGTGGACGACCACCCCTTGGACGCTGCCCGCCAATCGCGCGCTGATGGTGGATCCCGACGCCGAATACGTGGTCGCCGAGATTTCGAATCGGCGCTTGCTGATCGCCAAGGCACGGCTCGAGAGCGTGGCGGAGACGCTGGGCGCGCCGGGACCAACGATCGACCGCGGCGTGCGGGGGCGCGATCTCATCGGCCTCATCTTCGAAGCCCCCTGGGGCAACGACTCACGGATCGTCGACGGCACGCCGTACGTGAGCCTCGAGGAAGGCACCGGGCTGGTCCACACCGCTCCCGGTCACGGCAAAGAGGACTTCGTGGTCGGGCAACGCGCGGGGCTCGAGGTCGCGAGCCCGGTGGACGAAGCCGGCCGATTCACAGCCGGCGCCGAGCCATTCGTGGGGCGAAGCGTGCTCGAAGCGAACGATGACATCATCGCCTGGCTTCGCGAGCGCGGCCGGCTGCTGTCGGCCACCACGTTCCGCCACGCCTATCCTCACTGCTGGCGTTGCCATCAGCCCGTGATCTTCCGGGCCACCAAGCAGTGGTTCATGATCATCGATCATGACGGGCACCGTGATCGCGCCCTCGAGATCATCGACGAGAACGTGCGATGGGAGCCCGCTTCGTCGCGCAACCGCATCCGCGACGCGGTCCGGCTGCGCCCCGACTGGTGCCTCTCGCGCCAGCGCAGCTGGGGCGTGGGGATCCCGGCGCTCTACTGCGAAGGTTGTGAGGAAGGCTGGCTCGACGCCGGGGTCGTGGATCGCGCCGCCGCGCTCACGCGTGAGCACGGCTCGGACGTGTGGTTCGAACGTCCGGTCACCGACTTCGTGACGCCCGGACTTCGCTGCCCCCGCTGCGGAGGGAGTGGTCCGTTCCGCAAGGAGACCGACATCCTCGACGTGTGGTTCGACTCGGGATCGACTCACCGCGCGATCCAGACCACGCATCCCGAGCTCGCGCCTCCGTGGAAGCAGGCGCTCGCCGGTGGAAGAGTGATCTACTTCGAGGGCCCCGATCAGCATCGCGGCTGGTTCAACTCGTCACTGATGGTCGGTGTCGGAATCGAGCGCCGGGCGCCGTTCACGGACGTGCTCACCCACGGGTGGGTGCTGGACGCCGAGGGCCGGGCGATGCACAAGTCGCTGGGGAACGTGGTGTCCCCGCTCAAGGTGATCGATCGCCTGGGGGCGGACATCGTGCGGTGGTGGGCGCTCTCCACCGACTGGCGCTCGGATGTCCGCGTGGGCGACGAGATCCTCCAGCGCGTGGCCGACGCCTACCGCAAGATCCGGAACACCTTCCGCTTCCTGCTTGGAAATCTTCACGATTTCGATCCGTCGCTCGCGGTTCCTGTCGCCGAGATCCAGCGCGTGGACCAGGCCTTCGCGGCTCACCTGGCGTTCCGGGTCGCGCGCATGCGTCAGGACTACGAACGCCACGCCTTCCATCGCGTCGCCGACTCCCTGCTCGAGCTTTGCACCGTGGATCTCTCCTCGGTGTTCCTGGACGTCACCAAGGACCGGCTCTACACGCTCTCGGCCTCCGACTTGGCACGCCGCTCCGCGCAGACGGTGCTATGGAGCGCGCTCCACGATCTGACGATCGCGGCCTCTCCGCTCCTGGTCTTCACCGCCGAGGAGGTCTGGCAGAGCCACCCTTCGCTCCGCGAGGAACAGGACAGCGTCCATCTGGCCGAATGGCCCGCCGTCCGCCAGGTCGAGGGAACCGAAGAAGCCTGGGCCGCGCTCAACGCGCTGCGAGCGGCCGTCAACTCCGCGCTCGAGCCCATGCGGGCGGCCAAGACGCTGGCGACGACCCAGGAAGCCGACGTTCGGATCACCGGCCCGCCCGAGACCATCGCGCGGCTGGAGCCCTACCGGGACGAGCTGGCGGGCTTTCTCATGGTGGCCCGTGGGACCCTGGTGGCCGACTCCGGGGTAAGCGAGATGCAGATCCGCGCCGAGCGAACGTCATGGACTCGCTGTGAGCGATGCTGGACTCATCGCGAAGACGTGGAACAGCGCGCCGGTGGCGATCCACTGTGCTCGCGATGTCTGACCGTTCTGCAAACCTTGCCATCGACCGCTCGCTGAGAGCTGTCGGATGTTCAGATGTTGTCCAGAAAACGTTGCAGAACGGCTCGTCTGGGCTCGTCTGGAATCCAGCCGAAAAAAATAAGATCGTGTCCCGAAGGAGGGCATCTATCCTGGTGTCATTCGGGATGTGCCTGGGGGGGCTAGTTCAACGAAACTCGCGTGCGGCCCGCGATTCAGCGAACGACGTCCCCCCTTAAAACTAGCGGCGCCTCGTGCTCGTGCACGAGGCGCTTCGCATTGGTGTCAACGTCCCGGATCTAGACCCCTTCACGAATCAGAAATCAATCCTCGCTGCCAGCTTCAGGCCTTTGGCGCCTGGAATGGGCTGAAGCTCGATACCTGCCGTCAGTCCCTTGCTCTCGAAGCGCGGAAAGAACACCGCCGCGTCGATGGCGCTGACGATCCAGAAGGCCGCGGCGGTGACCTGAAGCGTGTTCCTGACGTCCCGCGCTTCCTCCACGCGGGCCACGGCTTCTTCCCATTCCTCGAGCGTCTCGGCGTCGTCGATTTCCTCCTGCCGATCGACGTAGGCAACCTGGGCGGCGATCGAACCGCCGAAGGCCAGGACCGCACCCGTCATGTAGATCCAGCCCGCCGTCGGTCGCTGCGAATAGAACTGTCCCCATCCGGGGAGCCCTACTGAACGGAGGACGGCGCGGGTCTTGGTCTTGGGGTTGAGGCTGATCCAGACCGTGTCGTGGCTGGCCCCGTCGTGCTCGATGGTGCGTTGCCATCGCTCGAAGGCGGGATCGACGGCCCTTATTTCATAGCGTCCGGCGAGGGTATTCCTGAGGGTCAGGGGCGTCCGCCCCCTCAGCAGGCGGTCCCCCTTCAAGCGGCAGGTGGCCCCCGAAGGCCGCGAGACCACGGTCACGCTCGCGGACGGCGGCAAGTCCCCCTGCCCCCATGCGGTTCGAGGGAAGCATGCGATCGAGGCCGCCAGGCACCCGAGAGCCGCGAGGACCGATGCGAATCGAGACGCTCTCACTTGCCTTCGACGCTAACGATCGACGGGAAGGCCGGTCAAGCGCCGGTCGATGCCTCGTCGCTCTCCTCGCCCTCGTCGACGGCGGGGGCGCCCGGGTGGCGGAACCGCTCGGCCTCGATCCCGTGCTTGCGCAAAAGGTCATGGAAGGTCGGACGACTGACCTCGATGTCCCGTGCCGCGCGCGTGATGTTGCCGGCATTGCGGGTCAGGGCATCGACCAGCAGGCGGCGTTCGGCGTCGTCTCGCGCCTCCTGGAGCGTGCGTGGACTCTCTTCCATGGGCTCGGCCAGCTCGAGGTCCTCGGGCCGCAGATAGGCGTCGCGGGCCAGGATCACCCCGCGCTGGACGCGGTTCTCGAGCTCGCGGACGTTTCCCGGCCAGGGGTGCGCCTGGATCGCGCGCAGGGCGGCGCGCGTGAAGCCGCGGATGCGTCGCTTGTGATGCTTCGAGTAGAACTCCAGGAAGTACTCCGCCAGCATCCGCACGTCGTCTCCGCGCTCGCGGAGCGGCGGGGCCTGGATCGTCAGCACGCTCAGCCGATAGAAGACGTCCTCGCGGAATCCGCCGGCGGCGATCGCCGCCTTGAGATCGCGGTTGGTGGCGGCCACGACGCGGGCATCCACCCGGATCGGCTCCCGCCCGCCGACTCGCTCGATGATGTGGTCCTGCAGGAAGCGCAACAGCTTGACCTGGAGCTGCACCGGGAGCTCGCCGATCTCGTCGAGGAAGATCGTCCCCCCGCTGGCGAGCTCGAACTTCCCCTCCCGCGTCCGGTACGCGTCGGTGAAGGCGCCGCGCTCGTGACCGAACAGCTCGCTCTCGAGCAGCGCGTCCGGGATGGCGCCGCAGCTGATCGGAATGAAGGGTCCGTCCTTGCGCCGGCTGGCCTGGTGGATCGCGTGCGCGACCAGCTCCTTGCCGGTCCCGTTTTCCCCCAGCACCAGTACGGTGGCGTCGGTCGGGGCCACTCGCTGGATCAGCGAGAAGACCTTGCGCATCGGCTCCGACTCGCCCACGAGCCGGTGGTAGCGCTTGCGGCCCACCGGAACTCCGGGCGAGCTCTGCGCTTCGATGCGGTGCACGTGGAAGGCGCGCCGGAGGATGGTCTTCAGCTCTTCGAGCTGGATCGGCTTCGCATACCAGTCCACCGCTCCGCGGCGGATGGCGCTGAGCGCGTTCTCGCGACTATCGTTGCCGGTCACCATGATCACCTTGGTCATGGGATAGGCGTCCACGATCTCGTCCAGCAGCGCCATGCCCGCCTCGCGCTCCGCGCCGCGCACGCCGAGGGCCAGATCCAGCGTCACGACCGCCGGGCGCGCTTCGCGCAGCAGTCTCACCGCGTCGTCGGCGGTGGCGGCGGTGTAGACCTCGTACTCCTCGGAGAGACCCCACTTCAGCTGGCTCAGGATCGATTGCTCGTCGTCCACGATGAGGATCTTGTCGCGCGACATCAGTGTCCTCCTGACGGCGTTCCGTTCGGCCGCTCGGGCAAGCTCACCTCGAAACGTGTGCCGCTTCCTGGCCGACTCTCGACCCGGATGGTTCCGCCATGCGCCTCCACGATCGCCTTGCTCTGCATCAACCCGATGCCCAGGCCCGACGCCTTGGTGGTGGCGAATGGCCGGAACAAGGACTGGCGGACGAATTCCTCGGTCATTCCCGCGCCGCTGTCCTTCACGCTGAGCGTCAGCCGCCGGCCCCCGTTTCGGTCTCCCGGCTCGGTGGCGGCGCCGATCTCGATCTCTCCCGTTCCCTGGACCGCCTCGCGCGCGTTGGTCAGCAGATTGATGAGCACGCGCACGATCAGTCCATGATCGGCCACCACGCGCAGATCCTGCCCGCACCGCACCCGGACGCGAATGCCGCCGTTGTCGCCTTCCGCGAGCCCCGACTGCGTCATCGCGTCGTCGACGATCTTGCGCACCTGGACTTCGTCGGGGCGAATCACCGTGGGCCGCGCCACGCCCGCGACGTGACTCATGAGCTGCCTCAGGTTCTGGACCGTACGCTCCACCACCTGCATCGCATCGCGCTGGAATTCGGGATCGGTCAGGTGCCGGCGCGCGTTCTCGACGACGAGCGAGAGACCGGAGACCTGGTTCTTGATGTCGTGGAGCACGAACGTCGACAGGCGGTGCAGCGATTCGAGCTGGCGCGTCTCCGCCAGCTGCTCGCCGAGCCGAGCAAACCACAGGGCCGCCGCCAGCTGCCTCGACATCGCGCCCAGGAACTCGGCGTCCTCGAACGAGTACTCGTCGTCGGTGCGCTTCTCCGACAGCCACAAGAGTCCCACCAGCTGATCGCCGGTATGGAGCGGCGCGCACACGGCGGCGTTCAGCGCCTGGACCAGCGGACGGTTCTCGGCCACCACGGGGATCAGCTCGAGGTCCTGGGCGAGATCGCGGAAGACGAGCGGGGCGCGCGAGCGCTCGATCTCGGCGACGATGGGATTGTCCACGCGCACGCTGGGCGCCACCGCGTGCAGCGGGCTGCCCGGCGCGGGATGAACCAGGTGGAATCCTCCCACCAGGTCGTCGCGCAGGTGGATCGCGATCCGCTCGGTGTCGAAGACGTTGCGCAGCAGCGTCTCGATCTGGCGGCCGATGTCCTCCAGGCGCCCGGTCGGCGCGATCCCGCGGCTGACTCGCTCCCACTCGCGCCGGTAGTCGTAGCGGTTGGCGTAGAAGTTCCGGTCCACGAATCGCTTCACGAGGCGGTTGGCGCGGGGACTGAAGATGAGCACCAGGCCGCCGCCGCCGACCAGCGCATAGAAGGCCAGGCTCACCGAGCGCTTCCACTCCGGCGACAGCACCGGCAGCACCTTGGACAGCACCGCCATGGTCAGCAGGAACGCGCCGGCCAGCGTCAGCGACACCGAGGAGTAGTAGATGACCGGACGTGCCACCGGCACCGACATGTCGGACAGCCTCTGCCGCGCGAGCGCGAGCGCGGTGATCACGCCGGCCACGAACATCGGCACCGCGCTGGCGACCATCCACTCCACCCGGATGCTGCCGTAGAGCAGACCGGCCGAGACCATCAGCAGCTCCGACAGGATCCCGATCACGAAGGCGACGAACAGCGCGCGCAGACGCCGCTGGGCGCTGGCGGGAGCGGTCCGCAGCATGCTCTCGAGGTTCATGAGCACCGCGACCATCACGACCACCAGGTACATCAGGTAGATCTTGCCCATGCCGCCGAGCACGATGACCGCCTCGGACCCGAGCCCCTGGACCCGATTGACGACGTAGCGCGTGCCGGCGACGAAGAAGAGCGTCACGCAGCCCGCCAGGGCCAGCGCCAGGTAGGCGACGGCCTGACGGAGCTGATGGATGGGTTGAGGCCGGGCCAGCACCACGCTCAGGCAGAGCCAGAGCCAGGAGGCCAGCGCCGAGGCTCCCGCGAGGTACGTGGCCCACACCCGGGCGCTCGCCGCGCCTTCGGCGTGCAGAATGCCGAGCGTCCCGGCCTGGAAGGCGGCCATGGACAGGAACGCCGACGAGAACAGCAGCGTCACCAGCCAGTGTCCCCGCCGCAGGGTCGCGAGCACGCCGATGGCGGCGGCCAGCATGGCGCTGGCGGTCACGACCGCGAGCTGGATGGGTGACAGCGTGATGTTCATTCCGCCTCGTTCATGAACGCATCCGCTCGAGCTGGCGGCGCGCCTTCGCCTGGTCGGCCAGGTTCTGACTCCGGGTCGCCAGCTCTTCGTACAGCTTTCGCGCTCGCCCCGGGTCCCTCAGCTCGCGCTCGGCCAGCTCGGCCGCGCGAAAGCCCGCCTGAGCGCCGAGCTCGAGATTCGGGTAGTGACTCCAGAGCACCTGGAGCGCGGCACAAGCTTTCTCCCAGCTCCCGACGTCCAGGAGGATCTGGGCCCGGACCTGCCGAATCCGCAACAGAGTCGCGTCGTCCTGGACCGTGGTCAAGAGGTGGTCCATGGCCTCCATGGCACGGTTGGCCTCGATCCTCGCCATCTCCTTCTCCCCGGCCTCGAGGTGATGGAGCACGATCCGCTCGTGGGCGCGCAGCGAATACTCGTCGGTCGCGCTCGAAGTCGCCAGTCCCCGGAATTCCGCCCGGGCCTGCAGCCAGAGGCCCTGGTGCTCCAGCAGCTCGGCCCGCCGGAATTTGGCCGCCATCACCGAAGGATCGCGGTTGCGGAACCGGTCGATGAACCTGCCGTAGGCGGCGACGGCGGAGTCGAGGTCGACACTCTCCCAGACCTGGGCCGTCAGCAACATGGCGCTCACCGTGGCCTCGTTGCCGAAACCCCGGCTCGCCCATGCGGTATAGACCAGCGCCGAGTCGGGACGACCTCCTTCGAGACAGAACTCGCCGAGCGTCAGGATCAGCCGTGCCCGGGTGGCGCGCGAGGCCGCCTGGGCCAGCGCCTGACGCACCGCGTCGAGCGCGGAATCGAGCGCTCCCGTTCTCGCCGCGCGCAGTCTGCCGATGTTGAGCCAAAGCAGCGTCCCGGTTCCGGGGCCCTTTCGCCGTGTGGCTTCGGGCAGCAGCCGCTCTTCGGCCAGAAGCAGCAATGAATCGGCGGACGCAAAGGCGCCGCGATGTCTCAGCTCCTCGGCGACCCGCAGCGGGGCCTGAACCGCCGCCTCGATCGGCTCGTCGAGATCGGGATCGACCGCCGGCGCCGTGCGCGCGATCTCGACGAACACCTGGTGCGCGTGAGTCGAGTCCTTGGTGCGGTCGAACAACGCCGCCTGAGCCATCAGCGCCTTCAGCCGGACCACCGGCAACGCGATGAGATCGCTCGCCGCGCTGGCATAGACCTCGGCGGCCCGATCATAGCGCTGGCGTGATTCCTCGATCCGTCCGATCGCGATCAGCGCATCGCCCGAAGTCGCCGCGACGTCGCGCGCGCGCCGGCTGCGCACGCGCTCCGGCTTCGCCCACTCGCGCAGCGGGAAGCGGCGCTCGACCGCCGCGAAGGCGTCGATCGCCGCCTGGTAGTCCGCGAGGCTCGCCAGCGACGGTTTCACCTGGATGCGCTCGACCATCCGCCGCGCCTGCCAGAATCCACGCTCCGCCTGGTAGCGCGCCCACAGATCGGGATCACCACATCCCAGGAGCGGGAGCAGCGCCAGCGCCAGCAGGACGCGGCGCGCGATCACAGTTCCTCCTCGAGAGCGGGACCGACGAGGCTCTGGTACGCGAGCACGCTGCCTCCGGTGAGCACGAATGCGGTCACGATCGCGATCAGCGCCTGCATCACCACCAGCCACCCCACCATCTCGGGAGTGCCGTGGCTGACGATCCGATTCGATCCATGGGCCAGCATCTGCACCGGCAGCAGCGGGATCGAGGCGGCGGCCGCCATCGTGAGCGCGGCCCATGCCCCGTGGGATGCAGCCCGAGGCAGCGACGCCAGGGTCTCGATCAGGCTCAATCGCCCGAGCATCAGCAGGGGATTCACCCACAGGAAGAGCGCCTGCAGCATCACCGCCAGACCGATGGTCAGGATCGGCGCGAGGCGGGCGATCAACGCCGGCCCATCGCGCTCCGCGAGCCACCACTCGAGACCGAACGAGAAACCGAGCAGCAGGAGGCTCAGTGGAAGGTTGGCGAGCACGAGTGGAAGCGCTCGCGACAGAGCACGGCGCAACCCCTGTCCTGCAAGCAGCGGCTGTCCCGCGAACACGGCCGCGAAGAGCGTGGTCGACGCGCCGCCGGCGATGGCGCCGACCAGGATTGCAATCAGCACGTCGGCCCGCGCATAGAGCTCCGGCATCAGCTGGAAGATGTTGGGGTAGCGCAGCGCGCTCTCGCCCGCCAGCCGCTCGAGAACGGGGGCAAGCAGCCAGGAGACCGCCGGATGGGCGAACCACCAGAGGCTTCCGATCACCAGCAGCTGCACGGCGAGAACCGCGAGCCACGGCACCCACAGCGAAGGACGGAAGATCTCGCGAATGGCGTGCGCCAGGCTCTGGAACGCCAGAACGATCTGCTCGAGCGCGCTCATCGCGCCGTGCCAAGAGCCGGATCGGCGGAAGCGAAGACCGCCGGCAGCGCGCCCGCGACGCGGCGAGCGAAGTCCACGGCCATGCGGTCGGCGGCGCCCTCGTCGTCCCGGACCTGAGCCTCGACTCTCACGAACGCTCCCCAGGACACATCCTCGAGCGCTCCGCTCAGGGCCATGCGGTTTCGAAACGCGCCGGCGTCCGCGGTCGAGAGCCCGCGAGTCGTCCACCAGTAGTAGACGACGCGACGGTCACGCGGCTTCTCCGCCACGAACCGATTGACCTCGAGGGTCGGACCCGTGGTCTCGGCGAGCCGGATGCGGCGTTCGGGATCGAGCACGTAGCCTTGCGACTCGTAGCACAACCGTGGATCGTGCGCCCCGTAGCGGCGCCGCTGGTGATAGACGACGCAAAGCCACACGACGTCCTCGCCGCGCGCGTAGCGTCGCACCAGCAAGTCGTCCGCATCGAGGTTCTCGACCACCGCGTTCTCGAATGACAGCTCGGTCCCGTTCCATGGCCCGAACTGCGTGGGGCAGGCCGCCAAGGCGCCCTTGCCGATTGCGAGATTCGCAGGCGGGTGAGCCACGACGTACCACGCCGTCGCCACGAGCAGCGCGAGTGTGACCAGGAGCCGGCTCACGTTGCCGCCTCTCGAGCCATGTCTCGAGCGCCGCGCGGCATGAGGGCGTTTCGGATGACGAGGAGTCCCGCCAGCGCGAGCGCGTAGACCCAGTATCCGGACTGGTCGTGGAAGGCGCCCGTCGCGCGGTCGACGCCGGCGTAATGCCCGACGACGAGGATCGCGGCGATCCGCAGCGCGTT
Source organism: Candidatus Eisenbacteria bacterium (assembly GCA_035712145.1). Taxonomy (NCBI): domain Bacteria; phylum Candidatus Eiseniibacteriota; species Candidatus Eiseniibacteriota bacterium. The sequence goes on from DASTBI010000159.1 coordinate 68,782, forward strand.
GCCCAGCATGGCCAGCGGGACGGCGGAGAGGAACAGGACCCCGCGCCGCGCGATGCCGCCCGGCTGCAGGTAGGCGAACACCGCGCCGGTGGCCAGCAGCGCCACCAACGAGCGCAGGCCGCTGCATGGATTCTCGATGCGCACAGGGCCCCCGCTCAGGAACAGCGTCATGCCGCTCCGCTGCAGCAGCACGCCGCAGGTTTCGGCCATGCGCGTGGCGAGCGCCACCGTGAACTCCTTGAGCGCGTAGCTCAGCTGGGTCACCACGAAGGGCGGAAAGATCATCATGAAGACCAGGTAACCGAGCGGGAACAGGAGCACCCGCGTGCGGGCCGGACCGAGAAAGGCCAGCGAGAGACCGAACACCATGATCAGCATCGAGTAGCACTGGAGCGCCAGCACGTCGGCGCGAATGCCGAGGACCTGAAGCGAGCAAGCGAGCGCGATCAGCCACAGACCGCGGGCGTCGGTTCCCGAAGGCGCCGCCTCGAAGTTTCTCCGGGCTCTCCACGCCAGAGCCGCTGAAACCAGGGGAACCAGCGGCCCGTGCGAGTAGTTATCGTCCGACTGCCACGCCTGCCAGAGCGCCCCCGCGGTGCGGTGGTACACGACCCCGATCGCGAGCGCGATCGCGAGCGCCGCCACCAGGTGAGCCGTCCGGGCGCGCGCCGGTCGTGACGCCTGGAGGACGTCGACGGTCACTGGTCTTCTCGGTCTCGAGTCGCCACGATGAGCTGCCGGCGCGCGATCCGGCGGCCGAGCGTCCAGCGGGTCTGGAGGGGACGCAGGATGCCGCCGTACAGCAGGTCGGGCAGGGCCGCCATGCCGCGCCAGTAGAGCTCGTGATGCACGACCCGCAGGCCGTTACGAATCATGACCTCGCGCATCTCCTCCGGGGGAAACGTGCGTTCCACCGCGTAGGTGTGGCGCTGGCCGTCCGGCGCCACGTACTCCTGGTGCACTTCCTGGCGCAGCTTGGCCAGACGCGCGAGGTGCCCAGGATGCGCGCCGTTGATGTCGCCGACGACCAGCACCCCGCCTGGCTTCAGGTGCTTCCGGGTGGCGGCCAGGAAGGGATCGAGCGGATCGATGTGAGAGAGGGCGTTGTACACCCACACCAGGTCGTACTCGCGGTCCCACTCACGGGTGAGATCCGCGCGCTGGTTGTGAACCCGCAGCGCCTCCCCCGTCGACCGCCGGTAGAACTCGAGCCGCCGCTCGGCGCCCTCGAGCCGGTCGGGGCGAAGATCCACGGCCGTCACGTCGGCACCGACCGCGGCGTAGAGCATGGCGAACGTCCCGAAGCCGGAGCCCGCGTCGAGCACGGCGGGATTGGGGCGCCGTCCGAGCCAGCGCGACACCCAGCCGGAGTCGGCGCGCCAGGTGCCCTGCAGCCAATGCCGAATGGCGGCCTCGTCGCCGGGCGCCGGCAGCTTGCGGTAGTAATCGGCGAAGGCGTCGAGGACGGGACCGCTCAGGAATTGCTCGCGAGCCGGATACTCGACCTCGATGGTCCAGCGCTGGAAGCGCTCGAATCGAGCCCGCACCTCGGACTCCGGAACCGGCGTTCGTTCGCGCACGGGGGGAGCACCTTCCGTCACCGAGACCTCGCCCCGCGACGCACGGCATGCCACAACATCGGCACGTGCCGCGGCCGGAATGTCCCGATCATGCGAACGATCTTGTCGAGCCGGCCCTGGCGCACGTAATGGCCGAGCTTCTCCAGCTCGTATCCCACGACCTGCGGCGCCGACTCGGAGTGATAGCGCTCGGAAGCTTCCTCGATCCGCGCGCTGATGCGCAGGATCCGCTCGCGGATGCGCTCCGCGGTCGCCGCGTCGGCCGGAGTCGGAAAGCCGTCCGTATCCAGCCACAGAGGCTCGATGTCGAGCCCCGGCTCCTCGGCGAGCGAGGCGCTGAAAACCGCCGCCTCGCGGCGCAGCTCCGACGCCAGCGTGGCGTGGAAGTCGCCGGAGCGGGAGTTGAACGCCGATTCGCCGAGACTGAACAGCGTCAAGCAGCGGCCGTGACGCTGGAATCCCTGGATCACGTGCGGATGATGGCCGAGGATCAGATCCGCGCCTTGCCGCTCGATGGCGCGCGCCAGCTCGATCACCCGCGGCGGCGGATAGTCGACGTACATGGTTCCCCAGTGGGCGCTCACGATCAGCACGTCGGCCTCGGGACGCCAGTGCTTCATGTCCTCGCGGATCAGGTCGATATCGAGCGGCGCGACCCCGGGATGCCCCGCGCGCGCCGCGTCTCCGTGCGTGGCCGCGTACGCCAGCACGACCACGCGCTGCCCGCGCACCTCGAGACGCGCCGGAGCGCGCGCGGCGGCCAGATCCACGCCCGCACCCACCGTGGCCAGCCCCGCCGCGCGGCACGCGTCGAGCGTGCGGAGCATCCCGCGGGTTCCGCAGTCCATGAGGTGGTTGTTGGCGACCGAGACCACTTGAACTCCGGCACGAGACAGTCCTGACGCCACCGCGTCGTCCTGCCAGAACTCGGCGGTGCGCCCAGGCTGCACCCAGTCCGCTTCTCCGAACGGCATCTCGAGGTTCGCGAATCTCAGATCCGCCTTCGCGAGGCCCGGAACCAGCGCGGAGAACGCCGCGTCCACGCCCTCGCGCCGGGCGCGCGCACGCGCGCTTCCCACCAGCCCGACGTCGCCCAGCGCGGCAACGCTCAAGCGCACCCGGCCGCGCGGCTCAAGAAGTCGCACGATGGCCTCCCAGGGTCCGCGTCGGCACGCTGCGCCGCGCGCGCTCGCACGCCTCGCGATACAGCGCCTCGGTTTCGCGCACCATGCGCTCGGCGGTGAAGAGCCGCGCCCAGCGCTCCTGGCCGGCGCGGCCCATGCGCGCGGCCACGGCGGGATCACCCAGCACTTCCACCAGCGCGCCCGCCAGCGCAGCCGCGTCACGCATCGGAACGATGCGGCCGGTGACGCCGTCTTCGGTCGCTTCGGCGCTTCCTCCGGCGGTGGTGGCAATCACCGGGCGCCCGGCCCGCATGGCTTCCAGCGCGGTCACCGGCAGTCCCTCGCGCACCGAGGAGAGAACGAAGACGTCGCAGGCGCTCATCAGAGCCGCCGTGTCCGAGCGGGCGCCCAGCAGCCGCACCCGGCCTTCGAGGTCCTGCCGCCGAATCTGCTCCTCGAGCGCCGGGCGGAGCGCCCCCTCGCCGGCGAGCCACAGCCGGGCGTCCGGCATCCCCCTGCTGGCGCGGGCGAAGGCGTCGATGAGGACGTGCTGCGCCTTGGCCGGCGTCAGGCTGCCGACGCTGAGCGCGATACGTTCCTCCGGTGCGATTCCGAGCTCCTGCCGGACCGCGTCACGCGGGCGGGTGTGCGGTGCAGACGAGATGCCGTTGGCCACGGTGACGAAGCGCCGCGCCGCCCAGGGCATGCGGCGTACGTGACTCTCCAGCACTGCCTGGCACACGCACACCACGCGTCGCGTGACTGCGGTCGACAGGATTTCGAGAAGCGGATACACCGCCGAATGGCGGCCGCGATAGTGAATGCTGTGCTCGGTCCGGAACACCACGGGTCCGCGCCAACCGACGGAGGCGAGCGCCGCGTAGAGACCGCCGACCGGGTTGTGCCCGTTGATCACGTCGATGCGCTCGTCGCGAAGCAGGCGGACCAGACGGTGCACCGTCTCGAGCCGGCGATCGGACTTGTCCAGCACGAACGTCCGCGCTCCCAGCGCGGCGGCCGCTTCCAGCGCCGCGCCGCCGCGATTGATGGCGCACACCAGCGACTCGACGCCGGACCCGGCATGACGCACGTGCTCGACGATCAGCCATTCGGCGCCGCCGTGACCCATCGACTCGATGAGGTGGAGGACTCTCATGCCGCGCCTCCCAGCCGGCGCTCCGTCGTCGGGGCGCCTTCGAGCAGCTCGAACAGCCGCTCGAAGTTGCGGCGAGCATCGAAGTCGCCATGCGCGCGCTGACGAGCCCGCTCACCCATTCGATCCAGCGCGCCGGGGTCCGCGAGCAGCCGTTCCAGCTGATCCGCGAACGCCTGAGGATCGTCGGGTGCGACCAGCCCGCCGGTCTCGCCCGGGACCACGGCTTCATCGAGGCCGCCGGCGTACGTGCCGAGCACCGGGACGCCCATGGCCATGGCCTCCACCGTGACGTTGGGAATGCCGTCTCGCCGTCCGTTCGACAGCACGCGGCTCGGCGCCAGCAGCAGCCAGGCGCGGGCGTAGAGACCGACCAGCTCGCCCTGCGGCAGCTCGCCCGCGAACGTCACCTGCTCGCCCAGGCCGCTTTCTCGAACCAGCGATTCGAGGCGCCCCCGCTCGGGCCCCTCGCCGACCAGCGTCAGTCGCGGCCGCAACCCGCGCGCTGCGAGCAGCGTGAGCGCGCGAATCGCCACGTCGTAGCCCTTGGCCGGAGCCAGGCGGCCCACGGTGATGAGCAAGGGATCGGGATCACGCGTCTTCCTGCCGTCGAATCGCCGCAGGTCCACGCCGTGATAGACGCACTCGACGCGGGCTTCGGGACCACCGAGGTCACGCAGCATCTCGGCATTCCGTCGCACGCACGCCGAAGTGAACCGCGCTGCGCGCAGTTTCTCCTTGAGGAACGCCTGGGTGCGATAGAGATCCGAGCCCGCATGGGCCGACATGCTGAAGCGCCGCCCGGTGAGCCGCGAGACGAGATAGGCGACGCTGCCGGGGAAGTGGGCCCAGGCGGCATGCACGCAGTCGAAGTCACCCTGTTCGACCAGGCGCGCGATCCGCGCGGCGGCCGGCAGGTAGCCCACGTGGCCCATGAGGGCGTATCGGCTGCGGCGCGAGGCCCAGAGCTGAGCGAGCCACTCGGGCAGCAGCACGTGCGGCTTGCGCAGGAGCCACATGAGCAGCGCGATCCACGCCGACGGATGGAGCGGCGAGCCCACCCAGCGGGTGAGCGGCAGGAGCGATTCGTGCTCGGGCTGCCACGAGCGGCCGCGCGGGCTGCGCAGCGCGAACACCTGGACCCTCACGCCGCGCTCGTGGAGGCGCTTCACGTCCGCCTCGACGAAGAACGCCGCGGTCGGGAAGGCGGTCGTCACCACCGCCACCGATCTCACCGTTCCTCCGCGCCGGCCACCGCGGCCGCATAGAAGCGCTCGTGTCGCTCGACCATCGACTCGATGCTCATGTGGTCGCGCACCGCTCGCTGGGCGGCGGCGCCGCGCCGCGCCGCTTCGGCGGGGTCCTGGAGGGCGGCCTCGAGCGCCCTCGCCAGCGCGGCCGAGTCGCGCGGAGGGACGAGCCAACCGGTCTCTCCGTCTTTCATCACTTCCGGAGTTCCGCCGACGGCCGTGGCCACCGATGGACGCCCCGCGGCCATCGCTTCGAGCAGCGCGTTGGGAATGCCTTCCTCCCGGGAGGAGAGCACGAAAACGTCCATTCCGGGCAGGAGCCGCTCGACGTCGGGACGCTCCCCCAGGAAGCGCACACGCTCTCGCAGACCGAGCTCCTCGACCTGACGCTCGAGCGCCGCGCGCTCCTTTCCCTCGCCGATCACGACGGCGCGGAATCGGTGACCTCGCTGGTCGAGCATCGACAAGGCCTCGAGCAGGTTGGGGTAGTCCTTGCGAGCGGCCAGGCAGCCGACGCTGCCCACGACCGGCATGCCGTTCTCGCCGCGCACGGCCGGATCCGGACTCGCTCCGGCGAAGCGCTCGACGTCGACGCCGTTGGGAATCACGGTCACGCGCTCGCGCCGCGCCCCGAGCGCCACCGAGGTTTCACCCACCGCGACGCTCACGGCCACCACGTGCGTCGCCAGCCGGTGAGCGAGACGTTGCGCCGCCACCTGGCGCGGAGTCTCGAACGCGTCGATGTTGCGCTTGGAGATGACCACCACCGGCACGCCGCACAGCCGGCCGGCGAGCGCGGCGAACAGATTGGGGCCGAAGAGATAGCCCTGGATCACGTCGGGCCGGAAGGCCAGCACCCGATGCAACAGCCGCATGAAGCCTCGCCAGCCGCTCGGCGCGTAGATGGTTGCGGGCACTCCCAGGTCGTGGACGGGCCAGCCCAGCGCCTCGACTTCGCCCGCGAATTGGCCTTCGCTGCGGAAAACGGCGATCTCGAGGTCGAAGCGCTCGCGGTCGATCCGCCGCCACAGCTCGAGCAGATGACGCTCCGCGCCTCCGGCGACGAAGTTGCCCACGACGTACAGCACGCGCACTCGGCTCACGCCACGGCCTCCTGCCGCGCGCGGCGCAGTGCGTCGAACGCCCCTTCGAGCTCGGCGCGCGCCAGTCGCCGGGAGAACCGCCCGTCGGGGCCGAGGCACATGCCCTCGTCGAATCCGCGACGCTTGAGCTCGAAGCGCGGCGAGTCCTTGGCGTTGTCACCGGCGACCGTGGTGACCGCATGACGGAGTCCGCAACCGTTCGCGGCCTCGACCGAATCCGCATTGAACGCTCCGCCCGGATAGGCGAGCCCCTCGACCCGCACTCCGAGATGCGCCTCGATCAATCCCACCGAGGCCCCGATCTCGCGCCATTGCTCGGCCTTGTCGAGTCGGTCGAGGAAGGGATGGGTCAGGGTGTGCGCGCCCAGCTCCATGCGGTTCTCGACGAGTGCTCTGGCCTGGTCCCAGGTCGCGAGCTCGCACGGCGCTTCCGACTCCACGAGCAGCGCCGCCCGCAGCGACGCGATGCGCTGGTGCTGCTCGGCGGGACCGACGCGCAGGTGACGCAGCACGCCGGCCAGGGCTCGGCGCCGCCCGGCGGGATCGTGCAGCGACTCCCGCACCGCGTGTCCCTCGCACCGCCAGTCGAGATCTCTCCTCTGAGCGTGCTCGAGCGCATGGGCCACGCGATCCCACCAAGGGGCGCGGCGCGCTTCCATCAGGCCCGCGGTCAGGTAGAAGGTGGCGCTCCCGCCGGCGGCCGTGAGGATCGGCAGCGCCCGCTCGACATTGTCCGCGTAGCCGTCGTCGAAGGTCATCGCCACCCAGTGACCCGGACGCCCGGCCTCCAATCGCTCCAGGCCCTCGGTCACGCTGAGCGGGCCGAGACCCAGCGAGCGCAGCAACGCCACCTGCTGCCGCAGCACCGACTCGCTCACCCCCAGCCGATAGAGCGGACGCTGGCCGTCCAGGTAGACGCGATGGTGGCGAACGATGGTGAGGCGGGGCTCACGGTCTCCGCCGTTGCGGGACGGCCTCACCAGGCTCCAGAGCCAGCGCACGGCGCGACCGTTCATACGCGCTCTCCCTTGGCGCGGTTGACGAAGTCGTTCACCAGCGCGCACGTGATCCAGAACCCGCACATGATGTCGAGCTCGTAGAACCGGTCGCCGAACCAGCAATTGATCGCCACGCACAGCACCGCTCCCTGGAGCCCGATGGCGAGCTGTCGCTCGTACTTGTCCGATGCGTGCGCGACGCCCGACATGCCGAGCGCCCAGCACGCCGCCAGCAGCACGACGTAGGCGAGCAGGCCCGGAATTCCCATCTCGCCCAGCATCCGCAGGAACGTGTTGTGAGTGGACTCGTGGGTATGGCCGAGACCCATCTTCTTTCCGGTATCGATCAGGATGTACGGCAGCACTCCGAAGCCGACGCCGTCCAGCCAATGCTGCTCGGCCAGGTGCATGGTCGCCTTCCACGTGTCGATGCGCGCCTGCGCCGAGCCTTCGAGCTCCACCTCGTCGGACTCCTCGTCCTGCTGCTGCGTGGACAGCACGCGCTCTTTCACGGACTCGGGAACCCACACCGGAGCGGTCAATACGGCGAGCACCAGCAGCGTGGTCAGCAGCCGCGAGCTGCGCACCGAGACATAGGCCAGGCCCAGCATGACCGAGATCAAGGCGCCCCGGGAGATCGTCTGGACGGCGGCGAACGCGCCCATGCAGACGGCGGTGAACGCGACCAGCTGTGCGAACCAGTGGCGCTGCGCCAGCAGGAACGAGGCGGCCAGCACCGTGTTGATGCTGAGGTAGGCGCCGAGCGCGTTGGGCTGGCCCATCGTGCCCTTCGCGCGATTCCCCGCCGTCCATTCTCCGAACCAGAAGGTGGCGATGCTCTCGACGATCAGCGCGACGACGACGGCCCAGAAGATGCGCCTCGAATCCTTCGGATTCCGCACCATGAGCACGGTGATGAAGTACGGAAGGAAGGTGGTCGAGTTGCGGAACAGCAGAATGAACGCCTTGACCGGGTCGTACCCGTCGGGCGGCGCGGCGATCGCGCGCACGAGTGAGACGACCATGATCGCCACCACCCCGAGCATGGCCCAGCCCAGCCACACGCGCCGATAAACCGGCTGCCGCGTGAACACCCGGGAGACGAACCATGCGCCGAAGACGCCGATGAACATGGCGTTGAGGGTGTTGATGCCGGGCAATGGAAGCTGGGGCAGCCACACCAGGAACGGCGCGAAGAGCGGGAAGACCATCAGCCCCATCACCGGTTGCATCGCCACCATCAGCACGACCGGGAGGGCCATCGCGATCTTGATCAGTCGGTGCACGTCCTGGTCGAGGCGATAGTCCAGCGCCACGAAGAAGAGCACGCCGAGGATCGCCACCAGACCGGCGCCCACGACCAGGAGGCCGCTCGTGAGCTCGGATGCCTGGCGCCGCGCGCGTGAACGCAGCTCGCTGGCGACGACGGGCGTGGAGGGTCTCGGCTCGGTCGTCATGGCGACACCTGCCGCGGCGCCGAGAGCAGCGCAGGATCCGAGCGCAGCGCCACCCGTGAGAGGGAGAACGCGCGCTGCGCGGCTTCGTGGGCCCCCACGCGCCGGGCGGCGAGGAGGCGCAGCACGCTGTCGGGAAGCACGCTGGCCACCGCCAGCGCCATGACGGCCAGCGCGCGCTCCGGGAACATCCATGCCTTCGGGATGCGCGACCACGTGCCGCGCCGGTCGCCGGATCGCAGCGCTCCAAAGCCCAGCTTGAAGTGGGCCAGCGCTTCCCGGCGGCGCGCGCGACGACGCAACGACGGCGCAAGCTCAGGGTCTCGAGAGAGACGCCGGAACAGCTCGACGTCTCCCATCAGCCTACGCGTGGTCTGCCGCGTGAGACCGCTTACCTGATGCCGGTAGTGCACCAGCGGACGCGCGCCGATGGTGACCGGGGAGCGCTTCGCCAGACGGATCCAGAGATCGATGTCCTCGGCGTGGCTCATGCTGGCGTCGAAACCGCCGACGGCTTCCAGCAGGTCGCGCCTCACCACCACCGCCGAGGTGAGGACGAAGTTGACCTCGAGCAGCTCGGCGATCGGCCGGCCCACGTAGGGCTCGGGGACCTCCGCGTACGCCGCCAGCCACGAGCGCCACTCGGCGCCGTGGATTGGCTTGAAGGTGCCGTCGCTGAAGAACCATCCGGCGACCGGAAAGGTGTCGAGCGCCGTGGCCGCGGTGGCGAGCTTCTCCGGAAACCACACGTCGTCGGCATCGAGGAACGCGATCCACGGAGACGTCGCGGCGCGCCAGCCGGCGTTTCGCGCCGCGGCCGCGCTGCCGAACTGCCCGCGCAGCACCTTCATCTCCGGGTGGCTGCCGAAGCGCTCGGCGATGGCCTCGGCCGTGCCGTCGCGGCTGCCGTCATCCACCAGCACGATCTCCGCCGGCGGCAGTGTCTGCGACAGCGCCGAGTCGATGGCATCGAGGACCAGCGGCAGGCCGTCGTGGCTGGGAATGACCACGGAAACTTCGAAAGGCCGGGGAGTGCGAGGCATCGTAGCCGTCGCCGCGGGGGCGGTCATGAACCGGCCTCCGCGGCACGGGGCGAGCGGCGAAGACCGAACACCCGCGGGGCGGCGTGTTCCCACCGCGCGCGCTCGGAGCGCGTGAAGCCGAAGCGCCAGGTGAAGGCGGCGAAGATCAGCCATGACACGGTCATGGCCGACAGCAGCGGCCCCCATCCCATGGGATGCCAGATCGACTGAATCGCGATCGCCGGCGCCAGGAACGCGAGGCTCGCGAGTCCGGGCTTGGCGAAGCCCTCCCAGGCGTAACGACCGAACGGCATCTCGAGCGCGCGCACCGCGTAGATGGCGGTGGCGACACCGCCAATGAGGAAGAGCGGCACCGCGGTGCCGAGCGCCACTCCATCCAGCTTCAGGCTCCTCACCCACAGGATCGAAAGGCCCAGGTTGAGCACGGAATTGAGCAGCGCCAGGAGTACGACGCCGCGGTGACGGCTGACCCCAAACAACAGCGATGTGGCGGCGGACTGGGGCAACGCGACCAGCGTGGGGATCGCGAGAATCACGAGCACGCGCGCGGCGTCGGGAAACGACTCTTTCGGCATCCAGGTCGCGATCAGGTTGTCCCCGAACAGCATCAAGGCGAACAACGCCGGCCAGCAGATCAGGACGGACACCTTGGTGGCGTGGACCAACATGGTGTGGAGCTTGGCTTTTTCGCCGAGCGTGTCGAGCTCGCTGGCCGTCGGAGTCAGCACCCAGGTCGCCGAGGTGACGAGCGTGCGCGCGTTGTCGATCAGACCGGCGGCGATGGCGAACGGGGTGACCAGCGCCGTGCCGAGGAATGCGGTGATCACGAGCGCATCGGTCTTGAATGCGAGACTCGCCGCCACCGCGGCGACGAAGGCGTAGCTGCTGTAGGAGCCGATGCGGCGCAGGTGCGCGCGATCGATAAAGCGCCGGCCGAAGCGCGCTTCGGGCATCAGGCGCCGGACGGCAATCATCGACATCAGGTGACCCAGCAGGTTGCTGGCGAGCGCAATCCACGCCAACTCCACCAGGCCCGCTCCCATGTTGAGCGCGATCGCGAAAGCGACCGCGCGAACCACCAGCACCACCAGGCCGAGGGCGTTGGCCACGTCGTAGCGCTGGAGACCGGACAGCGCGGCGCCGAAAACGCCGAACGGGAAACCGATGGCCAGCGAAACTCCGGCCAGCAGGATCGTGGACCGGGCGTCCTCGACCTGGTGCGGCTGCAGATGCACCCACTGCGGGAATCCCTGAGCGACGACGAGCGTCCCCGCCAGCACCACCAGACCGGCCAGGGTGTAGAGCAGCAGCGCACTGGTCATGGTGCGCGACAGCGCATCGTGGTCGTTGGCGGCGCGCTCCTTGGAAACGTAGCGGACCAGCGAGGGGCGCAGCCCCTGGTCGACCAGGCCAAAGTAGCCGGTCAGGGCGAACAGGGTGACCCAGAGCCCGTAGCCATCCTTGCCGAGGACGCCGACCATGAGGGGCGTGAGCAGAAAGCTCACCACGCCAAATCCGAAGAACTTGACGTAGTTGCTGACCGCGTTGCGTGCGACTCGAACGGTGCGCTGCGCGTCGTTGTCGGGAATCGGCGGCCCGCTCTGGGCGCCGGGCGCTCCCGGATCCGCGGCGGTCATGGCCACGCTAGTGGTCGGCTCCGCTCGCCTCGGTGGTGGTGTATCCGTAGTAGTTCGCGCGGTATCCATAGTAGTGAGGGAGGATCTCGCCGGCGTCGTTGATCAGCACGCCCAGCAGATTGTCACGGGACTCACGCTGCACCTTGACCCCGTACCCTGCCGCCTTGCGGACGGTGCTGCCGGCCTTGATCACGTAGAGAACCCCCTCCACCACTCGCCCCAGAATGAGCGGATCGGGAACCGCCAGATTCGGGGCCGAATCGATGATCACCATGGGGTAGCGTCGCGTGGCCTCCTGGATGAACCACTCCACGGCGTGGTCTTCGATCAGCTCGGCTGCGGGACGCTCGCTGCGGCCGGCCGGAAGGAATTCGAGGTTGGGAAGCACCGTGGCGCGAATGAAGCGCTCGTCGAAATGCCTCTGTCCCAGGATTTGCGCCAGGCCCCAGCTGCTGCTCGGCAGTCCGAGCGCGCGGTGCATCGCCGGGCTGCGCAGGTCGAAGTCCACGAGCAACACCTTCTCGCGGAGCTCGCGCGCCAGGGTGATCGCCAGGCACGCGGTGGTCGTGGTCTTCCCCTCCCCGCGCGTGGAGCTCGTCACCAGCAACGATCGGGGCAGCGTGCGAGTTCTCGTCTTGAGCTTCAGATAGGCACGGCGGAACTCGAGGCCCAGCGGACTCTCGACCTTGAGACGGTGGAGCAGTCCGTGATCGCGCGGCGCCGGCATTCCGGCCACGGTCCCTCCTCCGGTGCGGGCGCGGCGACGAGCGCGCTCCAGCTCGGGGACCCGCGGGATCGCTGCGAGAACCGGCAGGCCGATCACGCTCTCGACCTCTTCCGCGTTCTTCACCGACTCGTCGTGGTGCTCGACCAGCAGCACCGTGCCCACGCCGACCACCGACCCCACGATCATGGCCAGCAGGATCAGCACCGGACGGTTGGGCTTGGCCGGCGCCATCGGGCGCGTCGCGGGCTCGAGGACCATGAAGCGGCCGCTGACCTTGGCATTCTCGAATGCCTCCGCGATCTGCGAGACCGTCGACTGCTGGAGGAACGAATTGTAGAGCTGGCGGCTGTTCTCGACGTCTTGCGTGAGGCGCTGGCGCTCGATCTCACGATCCGGCCCCAACACGACGTTGCTCTCGTAAGCACGGATCTGCTGCTGCAGCCACGAGCGCCGTGATTCCACCGCCGCGAGGTCGGCCTGCGAGACCCGATAGGACACCAGGTCCTGCCGCACGTCGTCGGGCAAGGTCGGCAGCGCGCTGCTGGCGTTGGCCGACATCTCCGCCTCGAGGTCTGCGCGCTTGCGGGCGATCGACAAGCGGACACTCGCGCCGGCGTTCGAGTTCATCATCGGCGTCTCGTTGACCTCGGCGTTGGCGACCTGGCGTTCCAGCGAGCGCATCTGCGCCTCGAGCGCGTTGGTCTGCGTGCTGGTCAGCATCTGCGGGTCGCGCTCCTTGATCCGGCCTGTGAGCCGGCTCCGAAGCTGGCCCACGCGGTCGGTGAGATCGTCCAGCTCGATCTGCGCCTGCTCGAGCAGCGTGCGCGCGCGAGCGATGTTGGTCTCGCCCACCGTGGTGCCGATCTGGCTGTTGTTCACCACGCTGCGCTGGAAGGCCTCCAGCCGGCGCTCGCTCTCCTCGAGGCGAGCCTTGGCCTGCGACTGCTGCTCGCTGCTGAACTCCTGAGTCGCCTGGATGGCCTGAAGCTGCCGGTTCTTGGAGAACATCACGAACTGGTCGGCGACTCCGGCGGCGAGCTTCTGCGCGCGATCGGGGTCTCCATCCTCGACCATGATCTGGAAGACGTTGCCCTTGCCCTTCTTGACCATGGTGCCATCGCGCAGCCTATCGATCAGGAACTCGTCGATGACCTGGTCGTCGGTCATCTTGCCCACGCGCTTTCCGAACTTGAGCGCCCACTCGCGGGTGTCGGGATCCGTGCGAATCCCCGTCGCGGTGAGCACGCTTCTCAGGAACACGCTGCTCTTCGCCTGCTCGCGCATGAGATCCGCTTGCGCGTCGGGGCTGACCGTGCCGCCGATATTCCCCAGCTGGCCGGACAGCTGCTGCGGCCGCTCGAGCACCAGGGTGACCTGGCTGACGTAGATGGGCTTGAGCAGGAAGGCGCCGGACAACCCCGCCGCGAAGGCGAGCGCGAAGGGCACCAGGAACAGCAGCTTCCTGCGCCACAGGATTCGGACGATTTCGCGCGCGTCCACCGGCGCATGATGGCCTCCAGGACCGTGCGGAGGTCCTCCATGCGGAGGTCCACCGTGGGGAGGCCCGCCGTGGCCATGAGGAGGACCGCCGTGGAGCGGCACGCCCTGGAAGTGAGGGCTCAGCGGGTGGTCGGAGTCGCGCGTGTCGTGGCTCATGGGTTGTTGTTCTCGTCGAGCAGCTGCTCGAGAACGATGAGGTTGAGGACATCGGTGGTAATGGACAAGATCGTTTCGAGGCCGCCGAAGGCCATCGCGACCTTCGAGGTGCGGGTCGGCATGACGTAGACGACGTCTCCGGGCTTCACCAGCTGCGGCCGATAGGTTCCCTGGTCCAGGGAACGCTTCAGGTTGAGCGTGGTCACCGCGTGCGTCTGCCCTTCGCGAGTGATGATCCGCACCTGTGCCAGATTGCCGCGCGGCGTGAGACCGCCGGCGACCGCCAGCGCGGTCCACAGATCCGATCCGGCGCCCATGGGATACACGCCCGGCCGAGTCACTTCGCCGAGAACCGCGACGCCATCCGAGGACATGCCGGCTGCCGCGCCCACGCCCACGCCGCCCGCGACGGTGATGATGTCGCCCGGTTGGAGCGGTGGCAACGAGGAGGGACTGCCGTCGCGCTGCGCGGCGGCCACGTTCGCGTAGAGGGTGCGGCGGCCGCCATTCGGCTCCTTGCGCACGATCTCGACTCTCGACAACTCGGCGCTCGGCAACGCTCCTCCGGCGGCCCCGATCATCTCGATCAATCCGGGCATGCGCTCGAATCCGTAGCGCCCGGGCTTGGCGACCGCTCCCTGGACGTAGACGCTCTGGCTCAGGAACTGAGTGACCGTCACGGTCACCGACGTGGTCTGGCGGAGATAGGTGGCCAGACGCTCGGCGATCTTGTCGCCCAGCGCCTTGGGGGTCAGACCCGCGGCCTTCATGTTCCCGATCGGGGGGAACGTGATGTTCCCTTGCGCGTCGATGGCCACCGATCGCTCGAGCTCGGGATGGAGATAGATCGAGATCGCGAGGACGTCCTCCGGCCCCAGGACGTACTCCTGTGCTGACGCGAGCCGCGGCCCCGCCAACAAAACGAGACCGACCCACAGCCACCGCAAGGCACGGCTCATTGCGTCACTCCTTTGACGGTCGACGGCGCGCCGCCGGCCTGCCCATTCGTGTCTGCGAGAGTCGGGCGATCGACTCGCGACCGTCGAAGCACGACGCCGAACGAGCGTCCCATGGTGCGTACGTCCAGCAGCCAGGAACGGTTGTCGACGTAGTAGAGATCGTAGTGCACCCGTCGCACCACGCCGTCCGCGTCGTCGTCCCGGCACTCGGAAACCTGGGCCAACCCGGTCACGCCGGGCAGTATGCTGAACCTCCGAGCATAGTCGGGCACAACGCCCTTCCACCGCAAGATCAGCTCGGCCTTTTCAGGTCCTGGACCGACGAGCGTCATGTCGTGTCGCAACACGTTGAGCAGGAACGGGGCGCTGTCCAGACCATGCCTTCCGAGCCAGCGGCTCATCGGACCCAGGTCGGTGCGGAAGCGAACGCACTCGAACGGCTGGCCCAGGAGGTCCAGCGTGCGGCGCTCGGACACCCGGCGATCGATGGTGGCCTCGGCGCGCGCCCTGCGTCGCTGCGACGTGCGGCGCGTGCGGCCGATTCGGGTCTCGCGCACCATCATGTCGCTCTCGCGGCTCAAGCGAGCCTCGATCCACACCGCGAGCCAGAGCGGCGCCGAGAGCACCATCAGCAACCCCGCCGTCACCGTGTCGACTGCCTGGCGCACGATCTCGCGCCAGTCGGTGCGGGGCTCGATGCGCACTTCCTGCACCGCCGGCAGCTCGACTGGAGGACGCTCGGGCTCGTGCTCGTAAGGAACCAGCGTCGGTTCCATGTACTCGGGGACCAGCCGTTGCAGCACCCGCTTGATCTCTTCGGGCTGGCCGGTGCGCGCCACGCGCTCCAGACCGGCGATCTCCATCAGAAGCTGCTCTTCGCGCCGGGCGTCGAGGTCCCACACCAGAATGCGCTGATGACGGGTGATCCGGGTCAGCTCGCTTGCCGAGTGCAGCTCTTCGTAGAGCTTCTCTCCCGGCCGGAGGCCGGTGAACACGATCTCGACATCCTCCCCTTCGCGCATGCCCGCGAGGCGGATCAGCTGGCGCGCGAGGTCGAGGATGCGGACCGGCTCGCCCATGTCGAGCAGATACACTTCGCCGCCGCGCCCCATGGCGCCCGCCTGGAGCACGAGACGCACGGCTTCCGGAATCGTCATGAAGTAGCGCCGCGCGTCGGGATGCGTGACCGTGAGGGGTCCACCGCGCTCGAGCTGGCGGCGGAAGAGCGGGATCACCGATCCATCGCTGCCAAGCACGTTGCCGAAGCGGACCGCCACGAAGCGCGTGGTGCTGCTCTGCGACCGGCTCTGGCCGATCATTTCGCACACTCGCTTCGACGCGCCCATGACGCTGGTGGGATTCACGGCCTTGTCGGTCGAGATCAGCACGAACTTCTCCACCCCGTGCCGGTCGGCGGCATCCACCAGCACGCGCGTGCCGACGATGTTGTTGAACACCGCCTCACGCGGATTGATCTCGAGCAGTGGAACGTGCTTGTGCGCCGCGGCGTGGAACACGACCTGAGGCCGGAAGCGCTTGAATGCCGCCTCGATGCCGTCAGGGTCCTGGATGTTGCCCACCACCGGATGGAGCGGCAGATTGGGATGCTGCGTGACCAGCTCGTTGTGAACGTAGTAGAGCCCGTTCTCGGCGTGGTCGAGCAGCACCAGCTCACTGGGCCCGAATCCCGCAACCTGGCGTGCCAGCTCGGAGCCAATCGAGCCGCCGGACCCGGTGACGAGAACTCGCTTGGCGCGGATGAAGTCCGCGACTTCCTGCAGATCGAGATGAACCGGCACGCGCCCCAGCAGGTCCTCGATCCGGACATCGCGAATCTGGGCGAGCGTCGGTCGTCCGGGATTCATGTCCGAGAGCCCCGGCAGGGTCTTGATGCGAATCTGCGCCTCGCCGCAGAAGCGCGCGATCTCGCGGACCACCTTGGCCGGCATGGTGGGATCCGACACGATCACCAGCTCTGCGCGCTGCTCGACGATGACGCGCGGCAGGTCCGCTATCGTGCCCTGGACCTTGACCCCTTCGATCTGGTGACCGGCAAGGCCCGGGTCGTCGTCGATGAAGCCCACCGGCGCCAGCACCTCGGCGCCCGCCGGACGACGGCGCATCTCGTGGATCAGGTGGATGGCGGCGGTGTCTGCGCCGACGACGAGAGCCCGTGTGGCGCGATTGGGCAGCGGACCGAGCACCCGGTCTCTCACCAGGCGCCAGGCGAAGCGAACGCCGCCGACCAGCAGGAGCTGGCCCGCCCACGCCATGACGATCACGCTGCGCGGGTAGAGGGCGTCCGAAGTGAACATCGTGATCGCCACCAGCGCGAGTGTCGAGAGCGTGACGCCCTTGAGGATCTGGAACAGCGTGATCACGCTGGCGTAACGCCACAGCCCCTGGTAGAGCCCCGAGAGGTGGTACGCCAGAAGTGACGCCGCCGTGTAAACCGGCGCAATGGAGAGGTAGCCGCGCCAGTAGCGAGCCGGCACGTCGCCTTCGAACCGCAACAGGAGAGCCGCGATGTACGCGGCATGAATGAATGCCGTGTACACCACCGTCAGCAGCAGGAGTCGCGGGGTTCTCTTGACGTTCATTCCTTGGCCTGGTGCGCGAAATTGCCGGCCGAAGAGACGTACCTGTCTCCTCGGGTGGTCATGACCAACGCCGGCAAGGGGGCCCTGCGCTTCGCGCCAGGGAGGCGTCTCGTACCAACCGATGTCTTCTTGTTCGAGGAGCGACCCCCCACACTCAGCCGCAGATCACGATCCGGGCTGAGGGTCGGTTGATGGTCGCTCATTTTGTCCCGCACCGTGAGGTCCGGGGGCGCTTCGTCGTGAAATATTCTATTGAGCGCCGCAAAGCCGTGTCAAGCAACAGCGGCTTAAGGTGTTAGCTCGGCGGCTTCGATTGCGTTCTGCAATGGCGCACGATGGCTGCTTCCAGAGTCGGCCCAGGGCCTGGCATCCAGGACCATCGGGCTCGTCGAGGGGGAGGCGTCGGCGGTCGCGTCCCGAGGATCGTTGCTGCGGCAAGCGGCTGACCCGTGCGAGTATGCCGCCTCTGGAAAATCACCGGCGGAGCCGAGAAGGGGTCCCCCCCGCTTCGAACGCTCTGTGCTTCCTTGCGACTACCCCCTGCCACAAGGAGCCCGAATGAAACGCGTTTCCCTCGTCCTCGTCGCCTTGGCGCTACTCCTCGCCGCTAGCCTCCGGGTCGCCGACGCCAACAAGACCCACGAGGCCACTCTGACAGGCGCGGCGGAGGTGGGTGGCGGAGATCCCGATGGGTCCGGTCGTGCACTCATCGGCCTCAGCCCCAGCAGCAGGCAGATCTGCTTCACGATCGATGTCTCTAACATCGCCCCGGCGACGGCCGCTCATATCCACCGTGGAGCCGCAGGAGCCGACGGCCCGGTGGTCGTGGCTCTCACGGCCCCGACGAATGGCTCCTCGATCGGCTGCGTGGAGGTGGATGCGGCTCTGCTCAAGGAGATCATGAGGAACCCCGGGGACTTCTACGTGAACGTCCTCAACGCCGACTATCCCGACGGAGCCATCCGGGGGCAGCTGACTCGCTGATTTCGTTGGCCATCGAGACGGGCGCCTCGCGAGTGCGAGGCGCCCATCGATTTGTGCAGGTCACGAGGTGCTACCGGTTGCTAGCCTTTGTTGTGGCCGCGACCGTGGCCCTTGCCGTTCCCCTTTCCCTTGCCGTTTCCACGGCCACGGTCATTGTCGTCATCACCATCGCGATCGCGTGACGCGCGGCCGCGAACTTCCCCGCCACCATGGGATCGGCCCTCACGCCGGTCACTGAATCTCCGGTCGCGATCGCCGCTCCGCTCCTCGGAGCGCCATGTGTCGCCACGAATGCCCGAACGGGCCTGCGAGCGGCTTCTCCACGGGTCGCCGTACTGACGGATGGAACCCTCGCGCCGGCTGCCGTCACGAACACCGGTGCGCACGTCGGAACGGCTCCTCCACCGATCGCTCACGCCAGAGCGGATGGCTTCCCGACTGACGTAACGCCGTCCATCGTCCCGCCGCTCGACGGAGCCGGCATAGCGCCGATCGCTGTCGCGATACCTGCGTTCACCATAGCTTCGATCGCTGTGCCGCCAGTCACGGAAACGGCGGTCGCCGTCGTCCCATCGCGCGTACGACCTCGAGCCCCAGCGCGGCGCCTGCCGCCAGTGGTAGCCGTAGTCGCTGACGTAGAAGATGGAGCTGGGCACGTACTCGATCCGGATCGCGACGAACGGACCATGGTAGCTGGGGCCGCGATACCAATAGCCGTCGTCGTACAGGTAGTAGTACGAGCCATAACGGAACATGTCGTAATCCGAGTAGCCGGCATCGCAGTAGTACACCTCGTGCGCGGGGACCAGCACGAAGCGAGGCTCATGCACGAAAGCCACCCTCGGAGGCGGCGGCGCATTGCTGATGAAGATGCTGAAGCTCACCGCGCTATGCGCGAACTTCGGCATGGCGGAGGTGAGACCGATCAGCCCGACGATTGCGAAGAGTCTCTTCACGATCCTCGTTCCTTTCCAGGGACATGAGGTCCCCCGCGAAAGGGTGAACAGGGAGCGATTCTCTGCCTGGTTGGACCTGCAAGAGTAAGGCGAAGTTCCCCAAGTGCGCTTATTTCTTGCGGTTTCCTGGCACATTAGGCAGAAGTGTGGCGAGCCTTCGACGGCGTGCCACAGATCCCTTTCAGCCTTGCTGAGGGCTGCGAGCCTGGGGCCGATCCGAAGGCTCAGGTGACCGCGGACACCCGAGTGGCAGGGCCTTGCGGTCGTGCCATTCGCTCCGGGCCCGAGCCGCAAACAAGGGGCGGATCGAGCATCAGGGTGCTACCCTCTTGGCCATGCGCCGCCCGATTCGCTGGAACGGGGCCATCCTCCTGATGATCGGCCTCGCGTCGTGCTCGCCGACGAGCAATCCCGTCACACCTGCCGCCATCGCGCCTCAGGAGACGGGCGATGGCTTCCTGACCATCCGCACCGAGAAGACCGTCTTTCCCCGGCCTGATGGCGCCTCGACCTGGGCCTTTTTCGCGGCCACGATCGTCAACGACTCGGATCGGCTCTTCTATGCCCGCCTGGGGGATGGCTTCAACGCCGCCTCCGAGCAGGCGACGCTCTACGCGGCCGAAGGCTCCCACGGCTTCGTCGAGCAATGGAATCGAGCCGAGTGGCAGGATGTGACCAGACCGGTGGCCTACGAAGGGTCAGCCGTCGTCGAGCTACGGCCTCGGTCGACCTACACGCTCCATGGCTTCTTCCCGCCGCCCTCCACGGGCGGCATCCCGGATCTGCGGGCGAAGGTCAGCCTTCGATTTCGCGTCCAGTACTTCGACGATGCGGAGACCCGACCCGAGCAGATGCATCAGGACTTCTCGAACACCTTCGTCCTGACGCGCTGAGCGCTTTTCCTCGTTGCGTTCACTCGCGCCGCAGCTCCGGCGAATCCCGTCGGCGCGTTCAGGCCGATGGTCCTTCCAGTTTTCCTAGGTCTCCCGCCGGGTCCCCAGTCTCTGCAGAGTCCTCGCGTCCGGTTCACCTTGGTAATACTTCCCGAGCAAGCGATGAAACATCGAACCGCTCGGTTGCAGGGACGCGAACAACGTCGCGCACGATCTGAGCTTCAGGTCGTCTGGCGAACCGAAGATCTGCTTCGCTGTCCGGCCCTCGATGCAAAGGACGGCTTCCATGCACTCCATCAACCTCGGTCCCAGCACCGGATGATCGAGATACGCCCTCGCCTCCTGGAGACTCTTGATCGCGTATCGCTTGGAGGTCGAGCTGTGGGCCAGTCCGTCAAGCTGCGGAAACACGTACCACATCCAGTGGGTGCGCTTCTGACCATGCCTGATCTCTGCGAGGGCCTGCTCGTAGCATTCGTCCTGCGCAGCAATGAAACGGCCAAGATCGTATTCGTCTTCCATCCGGGCTCCTCCTCGCATGATCCGCGCGATGGCCGGAGGGCCCTACTTTCTTAGCGGGGCTGATCGAGCTGGACGCTGAAGTTGCCGCACGCGAAAGTGGGTCACCAGCCCGTCGGGGTTCATGAGGACTCCGGCTCGTGCAAGAGCATCCATGACGTTCCGAATCGATCGCGCAGCATGGCAAAGCGATTCGCGAAGGGTGTCTTCTCCATCTTCATGAAGACCTGCCCCCCGTCGACGAGCAGCGCGTAGACTCGCTCCGCCTCCGCCTCCGTATCCAGCGTGAGCGTCAGATAGGCGCTTCGCATCGGCTCGCTTTGCGGAATGTCGGCCCCCATGACCACCGTGCCGCCGATCTCGATCCGAGCGTGCAGGACCTTCTCCTTCCAATCGGACGGGATGTTGGGATTGGGTTGATCTCCGTGGCGAACCAATCCGGTGATCCGGCCGCGGAGCTCCTTCTCGTAGAAGCGGAACGCCTCTTCGCAATTGCCGCGACAGTTCAGATAGACATCCAGGCGCATGGCCCCGAGTGTAGCACTCATGTTCAGCCTGTCCTGCTCCGCACCCGGTCACACCTGTGCGGTCTTCCACCGCCCGCGCGTGAACAGCCACAAGGTGAAAAGCCCGACCGATGTCTCCGAGACGAACACGCCCCAGAACACGCCCGAGTGCTGCCAGCCCAGGTGCACCGCGAGCCACCATGACAATGGAATCTGGATGAGCCAGAAGAAACCGACGTTGATCCAGGTCGGGGTGGCCGTGTCGCCTGCGCCGTTGAACGCCTGAACCGACACCATCCACCAGCCGTAGACGAACAACGAATACGACAGGATCCTGATCCACTCGGCGCCGATCGCGATCACCTCCGGATCCGCCGTGAAGACGCGCATCAGCTCGCGCGGCAGCGCGAAGTAGACGACGGCGAGCGCGACCAGGTACACCATGTTGTACGCACCCACGCGCCATACCGAAGCCTCGGCGCGATCCGGCCGCTGCGCGCCGAGATTCTGGCCCACGAGGGTGGCAGCCGCGTTCGACATGCCCCAGGCGGGCATCATCGTGAACATCATGATGCGGATCGCGATGGTGGCGCCGGCCACCGCCTCGCTGCCGAGGGCGGCGAGGATCCGCATCAGGAAGATCCAGGACGTCATCGCCACGATCATCTGGCCGATGCCGCCGAACGAGGTCCGCACGATGCTCCACAGGATCCTGCCGTGCCAAAGGACGTGCGAACGCAGCACGCGCAGGTGCTGTCCACCCCGGAACAGGATCCACAGCTGCATCAGCACTCCGACGCCGCGCCCGGTGGTCGTCGCGATCGCGGCGCCCACGACGCCGAAGGCCGGAACCGGGCCGAAGCCGAAGATCAGGATCGGGTCGAGCACGATGTTGAGCGCGTTCGCGACCCAAAGCACCCGCATGGCCGCGGCCGCATCGCCCGCGCCGCGGAAGATCGCGTTGATCGTGAACAGGAGCATGATCACGGCGTTGCCGCCGAGCGCCACTTGCATGTACGGGTAGCCATGCTCGAGCGTCCAGGCGTCGGCGCCCATCAGCCGCAGCAGGTCCCGCGCGAACACGATGCCGGCGATGGCGAACGGCAAGGACGCGAGCAGGGCGATCCAGATCGCCTGAATCGCCGTCACCGCGGCCTCGTCGCGCTTGCCCTCGCCGACGCGTCGCGCGACCACGGCGGTCACCGCCATCGCGAGCCCCATGCCGATCGCGTAGAGCAGGAACAGCATCGTCTCGGTCAG
>DASTBI010000160.1 GCA_035712145.1 Candidatus Eisenbacteria bacterium
CCCTCCGGCATCGACCCCGAACGTCGATTGCTCGATCGCCCAGGTGCGGGCGGGCATGGTGCGGACCGACGGCGCGATCCTCGAGATCGGAACGCTCTCCTCCTCGACCGTGGGGGCCTCGGTGGGCCAGCGGGTCAAGAAGAGCGGACGCACGACCGGTCTGACCCGGAGCAGCGTCAGCACGATCAACGTGACCGTGAACGTCGGCTACAGCACGGAGTGCGCCGGGAGCAGCTACACCAAGCAGTACACCGGCCAGATCTTCGTGAGCAACAACGGCAACAAGTTCCTCAACTCGGGCGACTCCGGCTCCCTGATGGTCGAGGACGTCACCAACAACCCGCGCGCCGTCGGCCTGTGCTTCGCCGGGGGCGGAGGTGTCGCGGTGGCGAACCCCATCGGCGCGGTGCTGTCGCACCTCGGCGCCACGATGGTCGGCAACTAAGCTCTGTTCGAATCAATGGCCCGGCCCTCTCGAGGGCCGGGCCGTGGTCCGGATCATGAAGACGAATCGATCCTCCCGTGCGGCCTGGGCGCTGGGGTCCCTCGTGCTCGTGCTGGCCGCCGCGATCGGATGCCTCGGAGGAGGCAAGCCCATGGAGAGCTCGAGGCATCCCACGCGCTCCATCGAAGCGGTGATGGCCGACCACACGCCGCGGCTGATGGCGATGGAAGGCGTCGTGGCCGTCGGGCAGGGCGCGCTGCGCGACGGAACGCCGTGCATCAAGGTCTTCCTGAAGCACGACGACGAGGAGCTGAAGAAGCGGCTTCCCGCGGAGCTGGAGGGGCATCCAGTCGAGGTGGTGATCGCCGGAGAGATCCGCGCCATGCCGGGCGACGGGCGGTGACGCGAGCAGGATGAGCGGCTCCCTCTGGCTCTACGTCGTGGTCGCCATGTCCGGCGCCGGCGTGCTGGCGCTCGAGATCCTCGGCACCCGCCTGCTCGGGCCTTTCTACGGCGTGAGTCTGTATCTCTGGTCCGCGCTGATCTCGGTGACCCTGGCCGCGCTCAGTGTCGGCTACGCGGTGGGAGGACGATGGGCGGATCGCGAAGCCACTCCCGCGCGGCTCACCTGGCTGCTGGCGGCCGCGGGTCTCTGGACCATGGCGGTGCCGTGGCTGCGCACACCGCTGCTCCAGGTCTCCGAAGGTCTCGGACTGCGCGCGGCGGTGCTGCTGTCCGCGACCGTTCTGTTCTTTCCTCCGCTCATGCTGCTCGGCATGGTGAGCCCGGTGGCGATCCGGCTCCATGCCTCGGCGCTCGATCGCGTCGGGCGCAGCGCCGGCAACCTGTACGCGGTGTCTACCCTGGCCAGCGTGGCCGCGGCCCTGGCGACCGGCTTCTGGCTCATCCCGGTGGTCGGCGTCCAGCGCCTCACCGTGGGCACCGGCGTCATGCTGCTCGTCGCGGCGCTCGTCGCGTGGCTCGCCGGCGCCCCCGCGCGCGGACGGGCGGTGACCGCCTCGATCCTCGTCCTGCCGGGAGCCGTCGGCGCATGGGGCCTGTCGCGGCCGGAGCCGCTCCCCGCGCACACCCGCTTCATGGGGGACAGCCCGTACGCCGAGATCCGCGTGGTGGATCATCGCGACCTCCGCTACCTGCTGATCGACGGCGGCATGCACACCATCGTCCGACCATCGACCGC
This sequence comes from Candidatus Eisenbacteria bacterium, assembly GCA_035712145.1. NCBI lineage: Bacteria > Candidatus Eiseniibacteriota > Candidatus Eiseniibacteriota bacterium. The sequence continues at coordinate 1,647 of DASTBI010000160.1, forward strand.
GGAGACTCATCATCCCTACGTGCACGTGGCCGACCTCTCGCGGGAGCTCTTCGAGCGTCCGGGGCGGGTGCTGCTCGTCGGTCTCGGCGGCGGCGCGGCCGCGCGAGAGTTCGCGCGCGAAGGCTGGCAGGTGGACGCGGTCGAGATCGACCCCATGGTGGTGATGACGGCGCGCACATGGTTCGGGCTGTTGCCGGGCGCCGCGACCATTCACGAGCAGGATGGGCGGCGATTCCTCGCGAAAGCGAGCGACCGCTACGACATCATCTTCTTCGACGCCTTCGGCAGCAGCTCGATTCCGTTCCACCTCGTCACCCGCGAAGCATTCGCGCTCGCGCGCTCGCGGCTGGCTCGCGGAGGCGTGGTCGTCCTCAATGTCGAAGCGGTCGGCTGGGACGACGCGCTGGTGAAGAGCATGGGGGCTACGCTGGAGACCGAATTCCCTCACGTCTTCGCACTGCCAATCGCCGAGCCGCCGGATCAGCTGGGCAATGTGATCCTGATGGCGGCCGATCGTCCGATGGAGATCTCGGACGCCACGCTGGGCAATCCCGCGGACTGGGAAGTCGATCCTTATCTTCACTGGCGCGTCGTGCTGAGAAACCACGCCTGGGACAACCGCTTCGTTCCGGAAGGCGGTCAAGTGCTCACCGACGACTTGAACCCGGTCGATCTCTGGGCCGAGCGCATCAATCTGGTCGCGCGCCGGCATCTTCATCGTTTCTTCGGCCAGGAGACTCCGACCTGGTGACGATTCCGGCTCGATCCGCCGCATGATCTTCCTGCGGCTCTTCGTCGAGCACCTCCTCCCGATTCTCCTCGTTGCCGGCGCGGGGTTCGCGCTCGCGTCCGTGTTGAAGCTCGACCCTCGGCCGCTCGGAGCGCTGGCGTTCAACCTGCTGGCGCCCTGCCTGATCTTCGAGTCGTTGCTCCACACCCACGTGCCGGCCGAGGCCATGGCACGGATCGGGTTCTTCACCGCCCTGGTGATGGCGGTTCCGGCGGCGCTGGCTTACCTGGTCGCCCGGTGGAGGAGGTGGTCGCGGGCGCAAACCACCGCGGTGGTGCTATGTGCCCTGCTGCCCAACGTCGGCAACTACGGACTCTCGGCGAACCTCCTGGCCTTCGGAGAAGAAGCCCTGGCTTACGCCACCGTGTTCTTCGTCACGTTCTCGATCCTCGCCAACACGGTCGGCGTGCTGATCGCTTCGGCCGGGCGAATGGGCGTCCGTGCCGCGCTGCTCGCCCTCGCTCGCGTGCCGAACATCTGGGCGGTGGTCGCCGCACTGGTCCTGAGAGGGCTGCATTACACGCCTCCTGCGCCGGTCGCCCAGGCCGTGTCGCTCATGGCTTCGGCGTGTATCCCCTTCCTTCTGGTCATCCTGGGCGTCCAGCTGCGAGGCGCTCACCTGCGCGGCGCGGCCGCGCCCATGCTCGTGGCCAGCGGCCTCCGCCTGCTCGTGGGCATGGGCGTCGCGTTCGCCGCCGCGCCGCTCTTTGGATTCGAGGGGCCGGCGCGCCAAGCGGCGATCCTCCAATCCTCGATGCCCACCGCGGTGCTGGCGAGCATCTTCGCCGCCGAATACGACGAGGAGCCCTCGCTCGTGGCGTCGATCGTGCTGCTCACCACGGTGCTGAGCCCCTTCACGCTCACGCCGCTGCTGGCTGTGTTGAGATGAGCGCCGAGGTCCATATCCGTCAGGCGAACGGGAGGGCGTCGGTCACGCGACAGCGGCGTCACGCGGAGTGGAGCAACCGAGCTAGGCGCAAACGTATTGGCCCAGGTGGAGCACCGCGCCGATCCGAGCTTCAGGAGGATCGGTCACGCGGCAGGGCGGACGAGCAAGCCGCTTCGCGCCGTGCGCCGAGTAGCGTGTTCGCGATCGAGGCGCCGGCGCGTCCATTGGAGCGTTGCGTTGGATGGCGGCGCAGCTCGTGCGCCCTGTCGCGTGACCGACGCCCTCACGTTCGCCTGCCGGATTAGACCTCCGCGTGACGTCGCTGCCGACGCCTGACCGACGACGCCCTAACGTTCGCTTGACGCATCGCCTGGCCATTGACATCTGCGACTTCGGTCCCTATTTTTTCCGCACGCGGAAAGGAGGTGGTCCATTGTCTAAACGAATTTCGATGTGGATCGCGGAGGTGGCTGTCCGCTAAGGCGGCCTGCCGGTCCCGGTCGGGCCGTCCGCGAATCCAAGCAGCCCACCGGCAGTGCGGGAGGCGATTCGTCGCCTCCCGCCTTCTCTTTTTGGGTCCTCTATCCCGTCGCGCGGCGCGCGAACATGCGGATCCCCAGCGTCCAGCAGACCGCGGTGATTCCCGCCAGCGCGGGAATCGAGGCGCGCAGGCTCATGTGGGGCATGTCGGGCGTCAGCGTTCCGCGCAACCCTTCGGAGACGTAGACCAGCGGATTGGCGAGCACCGCGATCTGCATCATCGGCACCCGGTCGAGACCCGTCCACGGGTAGTAGGCGCAGCCGAAGAACATCATCGGCCCGATGATGGCGCTGAACAGCAGCCCGATCTGCGCCGGCGGGATGGCGGTGCCGAGCAGCAGACCGAGCGCGGAGAAGGCCGCGGCTCCGAGCACGAACACCAGCACGACTGCCGCGAAATGATCGAGCGTCAATCCAGGGATCGGGCCCATGATGAGGCGCGCCAGCGGCATGACGAACAAGCCGGTGAGCACACCCTGCGCGATGCCCGACAGGATCTTCTGGTGCGCCACCAGCTCGATCGGGACCGGCGCGAGCAGGCGATCCTCGATCTCGCCCCCCAGTCCGAAATCGGCGACCAGTGGCAGCGTCACCGCCTGCAGGCTCGCGATCGTCAGGCTGAGCGCCAGGATGCCGGGCAGCAACGACGACACGTAGAAGCCCTGGACCAGGCCCATGCTCGGAAGCAGGAAGCCGAACACGGTCGTGAACAGAATCGGCTGGAGCGAGGTCCGGATCAGAAAGGCCGGAAGATTGCGGCGAGTCACCCGTGCATCCCGGGCCAGCAGCGCCAGGAGGACGCGCAGCGCCGACACCCGCGGCGCGGTGGCCGAGGACCCAGCCGCATGGCTCACTGCAGGCGCCTCCCGGTCAGGGTGATGAACAACGTCTCGAGGCTCGGCGGCTCGAGGTGGATATGGGTCACGCGTCGTCCCGCCTCTTCGGCGAGCCGGATCAGCTCGGCCAACCGTTCGCCGGGACGCTCGAGGTAGACCCGCAACCTGTCCCCGTGGCCCTCCGTGCGCTCCACGCCGGTCAGCGCGCGTGCTCGTTCCGCCGTGTCAGAGGCCTCGCCGTCGAGCACGATCTCGACCAGGGTCCCACCCGGCGCCCGCGCCTTGAGCGCCGCCGGGGCGTCGAGCGCCAGCAGGACTCCGCGGTCGATGATCGCCACCCGCTGGCACAGCCGATCCGCCTCTTCCATGTAATGGGTCGTCATCACGATCGTCCGGCCCTCGCCGTGCAACCGGCGCAACACGTCCCACAGGGCGTGCCGCGCCTGCGGATCGAGACCCACCGTGGGCTCGTCGAGGAACAGGATCTGGGGTTCGTGGATCAGCGCGCGCGCGATCATCAGCCGCTGCTGCTGCCCACCCGAGAGCTGATCGACCTTGGCATCGGCGCGTGTCTCGAGCTCGAGCGACGACAGGAGCTCCATGGCGCGCGCGCGCGCCTCGCGCGATCCGATGCCGAAATAGGCGGCGTGGAACAGCAGGTTCTCCCGCACCGAGAGGCCCCGATCGGGATTGGGCCGCTGCGGCACGACCCCGATCCGCTGTTTGACGCGGGCCGGCTCACGCATCACGTCGGCGCCGGCGACCGTGGCGTGTCCGGCGCTCGGCCGGACCCGCGTCGTGAGGATTCCCAGCGTCGTGCTCTTGCCCGCTCCGTTGGGGCCGAGCAACCCGAAGAACTCCCCCGGATTCACCTGGAGGTCGAGGTGGTCCAGCGCCGTGACCCCGGGATAGACCTTGCGCAGGCCCGAGGTGCGAATGATGGCCTCGGGGCCGGCATCGAGAGGCGTGAGCACGCCGCCAAACTGAGGCGATGCATCGCCGAGGTCAAGTGATGCGCCTTCACTCGCCCGGGGACTCCGCCTATGATGTCTGGCTCGCCGCGGCAGGCAGGGCCCCGCCCCCCGCTGCGGCTCCACCGTCCGATCGTCAGGAGGCCTGTGTTGAACCCCATCGAAACCGAGCGCCCGGCCGCTTCGCGCCGCACGCCGCTCGAGGCGACCCGTGAAGACCTCAGGAACATCGCGATCGTCGCCCACGTCGACCACGGCAAGACCACGCTGGTGGATGCGATGCTGTGGCAGAGCGGCGTGTTCCGTGAGAACCAGGAAGTCGTCGAGCGGGTGATGGATTCGAACGACCTGGAGCGCGAGCGCGGCATCACCATCCTGGCCAAGAACACCTCGATCCGTTACGGGCGCCACAAGATCAACATCGTCGACACGCCCGGGCACGCGGACTTCGGCGGAGAGGTGGAGCGCACGCTGAAGATGGTGGACGGCGTCCTGCTGCTGGTGGACGCGAGCGAGGGACCGCTGCCGCAGACCCGCTTCGTGCTGCGCAAGGCGCTCGAGCTCGGTCTCGCGCCGATCGTGGTGATCAACAAGATCGATCGCAAGGACGCCCGGCCCAAGGAGGTGCTGGACGAGATCTACGACCTGTTCATCGATCTCGACGCCCAGGAGCACCAGCTGGACTTCCCGGTGCTCTACACGATCGCGAGGGACGGCGTCTGCCGGCTGACGCCGGACGGTGAGAACCACCGTCTCGTCCCTTTGTTCGACGCGATCCTCCAGCACATCCCGGCGCCGCGTTATGAACCCGGAGCGCCGCTCCAGATGCTGGTCCTGAATCTCGACTACTCCGATTATGTCGGCCGCCTCGCGATCGGCCGGATCGTGAATGGCGTCCTCAAACCGCGCCAGCCGGTGGCGATCGCCCGTCTCGACGGCACCCTCGACCGCACCACCGTCACCCGCCTCTACGCCTTCGAGAACCTCGACCGTGTCGAGGTCGAGGAGGCCCAGGCCGGAGAGATCGTGGCGTTGGCGGGCTTCGACGCCGTGCACATCGGCGACACCGTCACCGATCCGGAGCGTCCCTCGCCGCTCCCTCCCGTCATCGTCGACGAGCCGACCGTGAGCATGGTGTTCTCGGTGAACACCTCGCCCTTCGCCGGCCAGGAGGGCAAGCTGGTCACCTCGCGCAACATCGCCGAGCGGCTTCAGAAGGAAACCCTCACCAACGTCAGCATCCGGATCGAGCCCGGTGAGACTCCCGACCAGTTCGTGGTCTCGGGCCGCGGCGAGCTGCAGATGGCGATCCTCATCGAGATGATGCGGCGCGAAGGCTACGAGCTGGCGGTGAGCAAGCCGGAGGTCATCACGCGCAAGGTGGGCGACAAGGTCCACGAGCCGATGGAGAAGCTGGTGATCGACTGCCCGGAGGAGTTCGTGGGCGTGGTGACCGAGAAGGTCGGCCGGCGCAAGGGGCGGATGACCAACATGGTCAACCACGGAACCGGCCGCGTTCGGCTGGAGTTCCGGATCCCCTCGCGCGGGCTGATCGGCTTCCGCAGCCAGTTCCTCACCGATACGCGGGGCACGGGCCTGCTCAACCACCTGTTCGACGGCTACGACGAGTGGCAGGGAGAGATCCCGCATCGCACGAGCGGCGCGCTGGTGGCGGATCGCGCGGGGCGCATCACCGCGTACGCGATCGAGCATCTCCAGGATCGCGGCGACATGTTCGTGGAGCCGAGCGAGCGCTGCTACGAGGGCATGATCGTGGGCGAGAACTCGCGCGAGCAGGACATCGACGTCAACATCGTGAAGGAGAAGAAGCTCACCAACATGCGCTCATCCACCGCCGAGGAAGGCGTGCACCTGCTGCCCGCGCATCGCAAGTCGCTCGAGCAGGCGCTCGAGTGGGTGCGTGACGACGAGCTGCTCGAGGTCACGCCTCAGTCGCTGCGGCTACGCAAGCGCGTGCTTCAGGCGAATCTCCGCCCCAGGTATTGGCAGAAGGGATAGCTCAGGTCCGGCCCGCCCAGCTCGCGCGCGGATCGGGAATCGGCGTGAGCCGTGCCTCGATGTCGGCGCGCTGAGACTCGAACCACGGTGGGAGGATCAGCTTTCGTCCCAGCTCCGCGACCGAGCCGTCGCGCGCGAACCCCGGACCGTCGTCGGCGATCTCGAACAGCACGCCACTCGGCTCGCGGAAGTAGATCGAGTGGAAGTAGTGCCGGTCGATGACCGGCGTGGAAGAGACGCCGGACGCTCGCAGGTGGTCGAGCCATCGCGGGTGCTCCGCGACCGTGGTGCCCCAGGCCACGTGGTGAACCGTTCCGGCGCCGGGCCGGCCAGGTGTGGTGGGCGCCGGGTCGTACGCGATCCATCCGCCGCGCCGCTCGCCGCGCATCTCCCAGGTCGCCTCGCCGATCGCCTTGCCTTCCATCACGCCTTCGAGCAGCGGACGACTTCGCTCCGCCTGCCTCGAGTAGGCTCGCACCCCTTCGAATCCCTGCAGCGCGAGCTCGCGAGGAATCTCCGGATGCTCCGCGACCAGCGGCGCGTCCGCGCTCTCGGGAATCACCAGCTCGTGCGCGAGGCCCTCGGGATCGGTGAACGTCAAACGGCTCCCGTCACGACGCGGGCTCGCCTGCTCGGCGGTGAGCCGGCGCTCCCAGAAGTCCAGCGCCGCGGCGGATGCGACGCGCCACACCACCTGGTGCACCATGCCGCCGCCCGCCCGACCCTGCATGGCGTGCGGATATTCGAAGAAGGTGAGATCGGCGCCGGGCTTGCCTTCCTCGTCGGAATAGAAGACGTGATAGACGAAGGGATCGTCCTGATTGACGCTCTTTCCCACCAGACGCAAACCGAGGACACGCGTGTAGAAGTCGACGTTCTTCAGAACATCGCCCGTGATGCACGTGACGTGGTGAATGCCTTCGAGACGCATGGCAGCCTCCTCCTCTCCCGGGACGACTGTGGAGTCTGGATCGGCTCCCCACGCGGTGCGTCACGGCATCGCCAAGCCTACCACCGGCACACCCGCGCCAAGCTCCTCAACGCGACGACCGCACGATCTTGCGCCGGACGTGCCGGTCGTGAACGTGCGCGTCGATCCAATAGATCCCTGCCGCCGTCTCGGCCCCGGAAGCGGTGCGTCCGTCCCATACGATCCAGGAATCACCCGCCGCGCGTCGGCCGGAAGCCAGCGTCCTGACCACGCGGCCCTGAAGATCGCGAACCACGAAGCTCACCGGAGCATCCTCCGGAAGCGTGAGTCGAAGGCGCACCTCTCCATGACTGGGATTGGGAACCGCAGGCCCCAGCGCGAGGCCCGGCGCGGGCTCGGGAGCCGGTACGCCCACCGGGTTCTGCAGCAGCGCGAGGATCTCGAAGTCATCCAGCGCGGCTTCGACCAGCGAAGGCTCCCCCGCATCCTCGGCCACGAATCGCAGCCGGACCCGATCGGGATCCCCGAGCCGGGCCAGCAGGTCGACGGTCACCGGCACCCATCGGCTCTCCCCCAGGGCCACGGTCTCGACATTCACCCAGGTCGCGCCTCCATCGTTGGAGGCATCGACGCGCCACAGGTCGTCGGGCCGCGCCCCGATGTCGTTCGAATACCAGCGCCGGTAGCGCGCCTCCACCCGGGCGTAGCCGCCCCCCGGATAGAAGGTGTGAACCGGCGACAGCAGCGTCGTGCTTCCTCCGTCGACGTCGGCTGCCCCCACCGCACCCCCTGGAGGACCGTTCTGGGTCACGAAGCAGGCGGCGCCCGGCGTGGGAGTGGTGTCCACGTAGGGCGCGGCCGGCGTACCGCGCGGCGTCACGCGTTCCCACACGCCGCTCACCGCCTGGTCGCCGGCGGCGCCCACCGTCCAGCCGCCGTCGACCTCGAAGGCGTGGAAGACGTTGACGGTCTCGAAGGAGTGGAACGAAGAAAGGATGGAGGGCGAGCTGGCCATGGCACCCGACACGGCTCTGGCCTCGATCCGATATTCCGTGCGGGTTCCGGGGACCGTCGCGGGCAGTTCCGCCGCGTATTCCTGCGGGGACCCGGTCGGGCTCATGGGCACGGTGACGATCGATCCACCCTCCACCCGATAGACCAGCCTCGGTGACGCGGGGTCGAGACTCGACGTGCCGGGCGAGATCACGGCGCGCACGACGGGCGACGGGGGACCTTCCCTGCGGTTGGTCAGCCGCGCATGCGTCATCAGGATGGGCGCGATCGCGCGCGCCGAGAACGAATAGGAAATGGCGGGATTGGCGGGCGTGGGATTCCCCACCACCATCGCCGCCCATTCGATCTCTCCCCAGTCGAGCCCCGAGACCTGCACCGTGGCCATGCCCGACACCGGAACCACGGGGATGGTGGTCAGTGAGCCGGCCCGCAGGCGAAGCAGCAACGTCACCTGCCAGGAGTTCCCGGGCGCACCGGAGAAGGTGAACTCGGGCGTCCCACCGAGGGTCGCCCCTGCATTCGAGATCAGATGCGTGCTGGCGGCGGTCCCATTGACCGGCCATGAGACGGAAGCGACCGGCAGGGTCTCGTGGATGAACGTGGCCGGCGTCGTCGGGTACTCCGCCGCCTCCTCGTAGCCGTATCCCGGCACGGCGTGCTCGCCGCTCGCGAAGTTCCACGCCACGTAGTCACGCCATACTCCCGCCAGGTCGGTGCCGGCGGCGGCCAGGTTTTGCTGCCACGAGAGCAGCACGGACTCGCCCGCGAAGTCGCGGCGCCGCTCCCAGAAGGCGCGAAGGTGATCGGGCCCCAGAGTCGCGGCGAGATAGGTCTCCCAATTGCAGTCTTCATAGGAGGCCAGGTTTCCCTGGAACAGCGGCAGCGCCGGATCCGAGAAGGGCGACCCCGCACCGCGAACGAAGTGCACGTAGTCGTTCACCTGATCGAACACGACGTCTTCCACCCAGGTCGCGTCCAGCTCGAGCCAGTTGTCTTCGGTCCAGGGTGAATACATCCGCTGGATCGCATGCTTGAGCTCGTGCGCCACAGTGACCCGCAGGGCACCGATCACGTCCCCTTCGGGATCGTCGTTGAACGGGAATCCCGCGTAGGACGGATGGAGCACGATCCGCGTCTGCTGCCCGGAGATCACCGTGGTGTAGCCATAGGACTCCTGCGCTTGATAGGTGACCGGGTATCGGGCGTTCTGGCCGTTGGCGATGGCGGGCGCGGTATAGCCGAGCTGGCCGACTTCCGTGGCCCATGCCTGCTCGCATGCCGCTCCGGTCCATTCCACGAAATCGGGGATACCGTTCGCGGGCGCCACATCGGTGGAGACCGGCGCGTCGGGCCCCGACGTGGCGAACTCGATCCGGAAGTGAGCGGTCGTGTAGTCGCTCGTTCCGGGGCTCTGGACTCCGGTGAGCTTCGCGTCGAGCAGCGCGCGCGTGGCGGGGTCGAGGATCGCGCGCTGGCTCTGGAGCTCGACGAGGAGCCGTGTGCCGCACTTGGCGGGCGGCTCACCGGCCGCGCTGAACGTCAAGGCCATGCGGCGCCGATCGAAGAGATAGAAGAACCGCTCGCGCGCGGCTTCGGCCGGCGCGATCTCGCCGCGTGCGACGGCGTCGTCGAGACGCTCGAGCGCCGTACGCTGAACGGGCGGGTCGGCGGTTGCCGTTCCCGCGATCAGGCAGCCTGCGCCAAGACAGGCGATCGACCAGAACCTGGAATGTGTGGCAGCCATGTGGCAGAGGTGCGACGGTTCATGATAGCCGCGGGCGGTCTTCCTGTCTCGTCTGCGTGTGACCGCGTTGGTGAAGCTTGACGCGCCCCCCGTGGCGGGCTTTGAATCGAACTCCGCATGCGACGCGTCCCCGCCAGGCACCCTCTCGGCAGCTCGATCCTGACTCGATTTCCATGTCTCGGCCTGGTGTTGCTGGTGTTGGGGTGCGGCGCCGGATCGGGCCGCAGAACGCCGCGTGTGCCGATCCTCGTGGCACAGGTCGAGCAGCGCACCGTCCCGTACGAGATCGACGCCACGGGCACCGTCGAGCCGATCCAGTCGGCCGACGTCACCGCCCAGGTCGGCGGCCTCGTCACCCGCATCGGCTTCCGCGAAGGCGACGAAGTGCGCGCGGGACAGGTGCTCTTCCATCTCGACCGCCGTCCCTTCGAAGCCTCCGCCGAGCGATCGGCCGCCGTGCTGGCGCGCGATCGCGCGCAGGCCGAGTCGGCGCGTCTCGACCTGGCGCGCGCCGAGAAACTGGCCGCGCAGCAGCTCATCTCCGAAAGCGAGCTGGAGCAGAAGCGTGCGGCCGCGGCGGCGGCCGCCGCGAGCGCCCGCGCGGATTCGGCGACGCTGGTTTCCGCGCGGCTCGACCTCGCCAACGCGACCGTGCGCGCTCCGGTGGCCGGCAGGACCGGCGACCTGCGCGTGAACATCGGAGATCTGGTCAAGGCCAACGAGACCACGGCTCCGCTGGTCAGCATCAACCAGCTGCGGCCGATTCGCGTGCGCTTCACGCTGCCGCAAGCCGATCTGAGCCAGCTTCGCCGGCAGCACGGCAAGGCCCTGAGGGTCGACGTCGCGTCCTCGGATCGCGACTCGGTCTGGATCCAGGGCCGGCTGGCCTTCATGGACAATCGCGTCGATCCGGCAAGCGGCACGGTGCTGCTCAAGGCGGAGTTCGACAACCGTGACGGTGCTCTGTGGCCGGGGCAGTTCGTGCGGGTGAAGCTCCGGCTGTTCGACCAGAGCGACGCCACCGTCGTCCCGAGCGCCGCCGTGGCCAACTCCCAGAGCGGGCCGTACCTGTTCGTCGTGAAGCCCGACACGACGGTCGAAGCCCGGCCGATCCAGGTCGAGCGCACTTATCGCGACCTCACGGTCGTCGCCAGCGGCGTTCAACCCGGCGAGACCGTGGTCACCGACGGACAGCTGCGGCTGTCGCCCGGCGCCAAGGCCGTCATTCGCCCTCCCGGCGGAGGCTCCGCCGGCGGCACCGCCACCAGCGAGAACGTCCGATGAATCTCTCGGCTCCTTTCATCCACCGTCCGGTCGCCACCACGCTGGTCATGATGGGCATTCTCCTGTTCGGCGTGCTGGCCTATCGCGCCCTGCCCGTCAGCGACCTGCCCAACGTCGATTACCCGGTCATCACCGTGCGGGCCAGCCTGCCCGGCGCGGGGCCCGAGACCATGGCGGCTTCGGTGGCCACGCCGCTCGAGAAGCAGTTCTCGACCATCGCGGGCCTTGACGCCATGACGTCGACCAGCACGCTCGGCTCCACCAACATCACGCTCCAGTTCGGCCTGGATCGCGACATCGACGCCGCCGCGCAGGATGTCCAGGCGGCGCTCGCCCAGACGCAGCGGCAGCTGCCGCAGGGAATCCTTCCGCCTTCGTATCAGAAGTCGAATCCTTCCGACTCGCCGATCCTGTTCTTCGCCCTGACCTCCGATCTCCTCCCGCTCTCGGCTCTGGACGAGTACGCGCAGACGTTCCTGGCGCAGCGCATCTCCACCGTCAAGGGGGTCGCCCAGGTGAACGTCTTCGGCTCGCAGAAGTACGCGGTCCGCATCCAGCTCGACCCGCAGGCGATGGCTTCACGGGGGGTCGGTCTGGATCAGGTGACCTCGGCGGTCAGCTCGGGCAACGTGAACCTGCCGAGCGGCGTGCTGTGGGGCACGGAGCGCGCGGTGACCCTCAATTCCGAGGGACAGCTGCGCGACGCCGCGGGGTTCCGCTCGCTGGTGATCACGACCGTGGATGGCGCGCCGGTGCGCCTCGGCGACGTCGCCCAGGTGGTGGATGGCGTGCAGGAGACGCGCACCGCGAGCTGGTTCAACGGCAAGCGCGCGATCGTGCTCGCCATCCAGCGGCAGCCGGGCACCAACACCGTGGCGGTGGCGGACGCGGTCCACAAGCTCGTCAACCAGCTCAGGCCGCAGCTCCCGGGCGCCGTGCACCTCGAGGTCCTGAACGACCGCTCGGTGTCGATCCGCCACTCCGTGGCCGACGTGCAGATGACGCTGTGGATCGCGCTGGTGCTGGTGGTCGGCGTCATCTTCCTTTTCCTCCGCAACCTCTCGGCCACGCTGATCCCGAGCCTGGCCCTTCCGCTCTCGGTGGTCGGCACGTTCGCGGTCATGCGGCCGCTGGGGTTCAGCCTCGACAATCTCTCCCTCATGGCGCTGACGCTCGCGGTCGGCTTCGTGGTCGACGACGCCATCGTCATGCTCGAGAACATCGTCCGCCATCTCGAGATGGGGAAGCGCCCGATGCAGGCCGCCCTCGATGGCTCGCGCGAGATCGGCTTCACGATTCTCTCGATGACGCTGTCGCTGGTGGCGGTGTTCATCCCGATCCTCTTCATGGGCGGATTGCTGGGCCGGCTGTTCCACGAGTTCGCGGTGGTCATCAGTGTCGCGATCCTGGTGTCGGGGTTCGTCTCCCTCACGCTGACGCCGATGATGTGCAGCCGCTTTCTGCGCTCCGGCCGCGACCGCCAGCACGGCCGTTTCTATCAGGCCACCGAGCGGGTCTTCCAGGCTTCGCTGGGCGCCTACCGCAAGAGCCTGGTGTGGGTGATGGACCACCGTCGCACCGCGCTGGCGTTCTCCGCCGCGATCCTGATCGGCACCGCCCTGCTGTGGATGGCCATTCCCAAGGGGTTCATCCCCAGCGAGGACATCGATCAGATCAGCGGCACCACCGAAACGCTCGAAGGGACCGCGTTCGAGTCCATGGTCCAGCACCAGCGCGCGGTGGCGGCGATCGTCGCCAAGGACCCCAACGTCGAGGGGTTCATGTCGGCGGTGGGCGGCGGACCCGGCGGCAGCTCGAGCAACCAGGGTCGTCTCGTGATTCGGCTCAAGCCGCGCCACGAGCGCAAGCTCTCCGCCGATCAGGTGATTCGTACGCTCCAGCCCAAGCTCTCGCAGGTGCCCGGGATCCGCGTGTTCCTTCAGAATCCGCCGCCGGTGCGCGTTGGCGCGCGCTTCGCGAAGAGCCAGTACCAATACACGCTGCAGGGGACCGACCTGGCTTCGTTGTCGGCCAACGCCTCGAAGCTGGAAGCCAAGCTGCGCCAGCTTCCGGCGCTCGACAACGTCACCAGCGACCTGCAGATCAAGAACCCCGAGCTGCAGGTGGACATCGACCGCGAGCGCGCGGCCGCGCTCGGCGTCACCCCGGCGCAGATCGAGCAGGCGCTCTACGACGCCTACGGAACGCGGCAGGTCTCGACCATCTTCACGCCGACCAACCAGTACTGGGTGGTGCTCGAGCTGCAGCCGCGGTTCCAGCGCGACGCCTCGGCGATCGGTCTGCTGAGCGTGCGCAGCAGCTCGGGCGCGCTGGTCCCGATCGGCGCCGTGGCCCGGCTGAGGCCGACCATCGGTCCCCTGAGCGTGAATCACGCGGGACAGATGCCGTCGGTCACGCTGTCTTTCGACGTGCGCGAAGGCGCGGGGCTGAGCGAGGCGGTGGGCCAGATCCAGAACGCGGCGCGCGGCACTCTCAGCTCCGACATCACGACGAACTTCGCGGGCACGGCTCAGGCATTCCAGGCCAGCCAGCAGGGTCTGGCCCTCCTCCTGCTCATGGCCGTCCTGGTCATCTACCTGGTGCTCGGCGTGCTCTACGAGAGCTTCATCCACCCCATCACGATCCTGTCCGGGCTGCCGTTCGCCGGCTTCGGCGCGCTGCTCACGCTGTTCCTCTTCCGCGCGGAGCTGAGCGTCTATGCCTTCGTCGGCGTCATACTCCTGGTGGGGCTGGTGAAGAAGAACGCGATCATGATGATCGACTTCGCGCTCGACGCCGAGCGGCGCGAGGGCAAGAAGCCGCAGGAGGCGATCTTCGAGGCGTGCATGGTCCGGTTCCGGCCGATCATGATGACCACGATGGCGGCCCTGATGGGCACGCTGCCGATCGCGCTGGGCCTCGGGGCGGGCGCGGAGTCGCGCCGTCCGCTCGGCCTTGCGGTTGTGGGAGGGCTCGCCTTCTCACAGCTCGTCACCCTCTACGTGACGCCCGTCTTCTATACGTACCTCGACGCTCTGCAGGAGCGCTTCCGCCGGCATCCTCGCCGTCCGCGAGAGGCGACTGCCCGCGACCGGACGTCGCGCGAAGCCGAGATCCCGGCGCGCGGCTAAGAGCGCTCCAGGCAGCAATCCGGTGGCAGGGGTGCTCAGGGCGTGAAGCGCTTCGATTCCATGAGCACCGCGGCGGTCTGGGATCCGAGCGTGAAGGCCGAGCGGAACTCGCCTTCCACGCCGACCTCCGCGCCTTCCCTCGGGGCGCCGCTCTGCTGCGAGATCACCGTCAGGCTTCCGGTGCCGTCGTTGATCGTGTAGGCGCCGTAGCCCATGACGGACAAGGCGCTTCCCACGGTTCCGGCGACACGGACCTTCTGCTTGTCGAAGCGCCCGGGGTCATCGAGCAGGGTCTGGATCGGAGTCGTGCCCTTGCAGCCGCCGATGGCGAGCATCGCGAGGATGGCGAGATATCGGAGTCGAGGCTTCATGTGGCCCTCCCTGGTCGAGTTCGGCGTGTGGGGAGCCGCGCTCGAAAGATAGCACGCACCGTCATCGGCTCGTGCGCTATTCTCCGCGGCCTTCACCATATCGGAATCCACGGAGGCTTGCCCTCATGAGACGCGTGTGTCTTCTCGCCTTCTTCGCGCTCCTGCTCGCGCTGCCGCTCGCTCACGCCGAGCAGCGATCCCAGGTCCCTGAAAAGTACAAGTGGAAGCTCTCTGATCTCTATCCTTCCCAGGCCGCGTGGAACACCGCCAAGACGAGCCTCGATCGTCGCATTCCTTCGCTCTCGAAGTTCCAGGGACGCCTGGCGCGGTCGGCGGACAGCCTCTCCCTGGCGCTCTCCACGATGAGCGCCGTCCACAAAGACCTCACCCAGCTCTACAACTACGCCAGCATGCTCTCCGACCAGGACATCCGGATCGCCGCTCATGTCGCGATGAAGCAGACCGCGAGCAAGATGTACGTGGACTACGGGGCCGCGACGTCGTACGTGCAGCCGGAGATCCTCGCGGCCGGAGCGGAGAAGGTCCGCCGTTTCCTGTCCGAGGAGCCGCGCCTCAAGGACTACCGCCACTACCTCGAGGACATCCTGCGGTACGCGCCGCACACGCTGAGCGCGGCCGAGGAGAAGATCGCGGCCCAGGCGGGCGCGATGAGCACGGCCGGAGAGGACGTGCGCGACATCTTCAAGAACGCCGAGATGCCCTACCCCACGATCCGGCTCACGAACGGCGAGCGGGTGCGGCTGGACGACGCCGCCTACACCGCGCAGCGCCAGAACACGAATCGAGCCGACCGCGACTCGGTCTTCCGCGCCTTCTGGGGCAAGCACCTCGAATTCCAGGGAACGATCGGCACGGCGCTGAATTCCAAGCTGCGGGCGCACGTGTTCAACAAGGACGTGCACAAGTACAAGAGCTGCCTCGAGGCGTCACTCTTTTCC
This sequence comes from Candidatus Eisenbacteria bacterium, assembly GCA_035712145.1. Taxonomy (NCBI): domain Bacteria; phylum Candidatus Eiseniibacteriota; species Candidatus Eiseniibacteriota bacterium. The sequence continues at coordinate 17,126 of DASTBI010000160.1, forward strand.
AACAACATCCCGACCCGCGTCTACACCCAGCTCCTGTCGGACGTGCACGCCAACCTGCCCACGCTCCACCGCTACCTGCGGCTGCGGAAGCGGATGATGGGCGTGGACACGCTGCGCTACGAGGACCTCTACGCGCCGATCGTCAAGGAAGTGGAGCTGAAGTTCACGCCCGAGCAGGCGATGGAGGTCACGCTGGCCTCGCTCGAGCCGCTGGGCAAGGACTACGTGGAGACGCTGCGCAAGGGGATGACCGGCGGCTGGATCGACTGGATGCCGACGGAAGGCAAGGCCTCGGGCGCGTACAGCACGGGCGCGTACGGGATCCATCCCTACCAGCTCCAGAACTTCACCGGCTTCTACGACGAGGTCGGCACGCTGACGCACGAAGCCGGCCACTCGATGCACACCCATCTCGCCGACACCCACCAGCCCTACCCCTCGCACGACTACGCCACGTTCGTCGCCGAGGTGGCTTCCACGCTCAACGAGAACCTGCTCTTCCACCACATGCTGGGGCGTCACAAGGACAAGGCGACCCGCCTCTTCCTGCTCGGCAGCTACCTCGACAACCTGCGGACCACGCTGTTCCGCCAGACTCTGTTCGCGGAGTTCGAGCTCAGGATCCACGAGCGCGCCGAGAAGGGCGAGACGCTGACCGGCGAAAGCATGACCAAGCTCTATCTCGATCTCGTGCGCACGTACTACGGCCATGCCAAGGGCGTGTGCAAGGTGAACCCGCTCTACGGCGTCGAGTGGGCCTACATCCCGCACTTCTTCTACAACTTCTACGTCTATCAGTACGCCACCAGCATCGTGGCCTCGACCTCGATCGCGCGCGGCATCCGCGAGGAGGCCGCCACCCGTCCCACGCGGTTTCCGAAGCGCGACGCCTATCTGGCGATGATGAAGGCGGGCGGCTCGAAGTATCCGATCGACGAGCTCAAGGAAGCGGGAGTCGACATGACGACCTCGGCGCCCTTCAAGGCCGCCATTCGCGAGATGAACACGGTCATGGACGAGATGGAGAAGCTCCTGGGGGCCCGCCAGTAGCTCCAAAGGGGTTTGCGCCCGCGCGTTCCTCGACCTATCGTCTCGGCCCATGGTCGAGCGCCGCTTCCCGCGGACGTCTGCCTCTCTCGAAGACATCTATTCCTACGTTCGGGATTTCCTGGCATCCCAGGGAATCCAGCAGGAGGCCGCCTTCGACGTCGACCTCATCGTCGAGGAGCTATTCACCAACATGGTGAAATACGGCGTGGGTGGGCAGCCGGAGATCACGATCGGGCTCGATTGGAAGGCCCCGAACCTGACCCTGCGACTGGAGGACTTCGGGGCGCCCCCCTTCGACCCCGCGCAGGCGCCCGCCGTCGATGTCTCGCGTCCGATCGCGGAGCGTCGCGCTGGCGGCCTGGGCCTGCACCTGGTGCGCCGAATGGCCGACCGGCTGGAGTACGCCTACGAGGATGGCCGGAGCCGGATCACCGTGACCAAGCGGGTGGAGGCCTGATGCTCGAGATCCGCACCGCGTCCGAAGGCCGGGTTCAGCTGGTGGGGAGGTTCGACGCCGCGGAGGCGGAGCGCGTGGACCGGGCGCTCAAGTCGATGACCGGTCCGGTGTTTCTGGACTGCGCAGAGCTGGATTACATCTCGAGTGCCGGGCTCGGGGTGCTGATCGAGGCTCACAAGCGGCTGGCCGCCGCGGGGCATGCGCTGACGCTCGCGAATCTCGTTCCCCGGGTGCGTAACGTCTTCGGATATGCTGGATTGGACCGGCTGCTGAAGATTGTCTGACCCCGGAGCCGCTTCCAGGCCGTGCTCCGACCCGTGCCGCCCCCCGCGGCGAGGTTTCTTTTCTCGCCAACCTTTGGCCTCTCCGACTGTCCATAAGGCTGATGAAGATGCCCTGGTCGACGCGGCGCGAGCCGGAGACTCCAGGGCCTTCGGGACCCTTGTCGAAACATACGGGCGACCCGTGTTCAACCTGGCGCTCCGGATGACGGGGAATCCCGAAGACGCTCGGGATCTGGTCCAGGTCGTCTTCGTCAAGGCATACGAGAGACTGGAGACCTTCGATGGACGCAGCCGCTTCTTCAGCTGGATCTATCGAATCGCGATCAACGAGTCCCTGAACTTCGTGAGCCGTCGGAAGCGCGTGGTGGAGCTGGACGATCAACTGGTCTCGAACGAGCGAACCCCCGACGAGCAGGCGGCGAGGGGCGAGGAGGAGCGAATGGTTCAGGCAGCGATGCAGGATCTGACGCCGGAGTACCGGCAGGTGATCATCCTGCGCCACTTCCTGGACCTCTCCCACGTCGAGATGGGATCCGTCCTCAGACTCCCCGAAAAGACCGTGAAATCGAGGCTGCACACCGCGCGGGTCCGGCTGGCCGAGGCCCTGCGCAAGCGGGGGTATGGACCCCAATGATCGACCGAGACTACGAGCGTCTGATTCAGGACGTCCTGGACGGCCAGGCCTCGAAGGCGGAAGTGGAGCGCCTGAACGCCTGGCTGGCCACGAACGAGGAGGGCCGCACGCGGATGCGCGAGCTCGAAGGTCTGTTCGCCACCCTGCACCGGGTTCCGTTCGTCGAGATGCCTCTCGGCCTCACGGACGACGTGCAGCAGGCGATTCGGGCTCGCGCCGCGATGCGTGAGAAGGGCCGCACGTTTTCGCTGGGTCTGTTCAAGCCGAGGATGCGTCTGGCCATGGTGTTCGCCGCGGGGATCGCGGCGGGCGTGATCGGGTGGGGAGCCCTGACCGGGATCCTCAACCCCGGCGCTCCGGGCCGCGAGCGCGTGGTGGGCACCATGATGCCGACTGCGCCCCCGCAGGCGGGCACCGTGTCGCGGTCGTGGACCGCCGGAGACCTGCACGTCCATTCGATGGTCTGGCGGGCGGGAGCTTCGAGGTGGATGCGCCTTCGGGTCGAAGGGGCTCCGGCCGAGGTGGAGCTCCGGTTCGATCCGGCCGCCTTGTCGCCGGCGGCCGTTCGCCAGTCGGCGCCGGGCGCTCGGGTCGTCATGGATCCAGGCTTGATCCTGATCAAAGTCACGCCGCCCGGGGAGTTCACTCTGGAGTTCGGTGAGAAGACGCCGTCCGAGCCGATCCAGGTGACCGCCCGTGCAGGAAGCCGCCGGATCTCGGATCGGCTGCCTTCGCCTTGAAGCCTGGAAGCCTTCCGCTTCAATCGCCAACCTTTTGGCTGGCGAACTGTCCTAGTGTCGTTAACCCCGGCTCCTCGAGGGCCGGCCGCATGAGAGGAGGGGCCTCATGAAGAACGCTCGGAATTTTGTGGTGGCAGCAGTGGTCTTGGTTGCCGTCGTGATCGGCGTCGGCGTGTGGAAGGGTGCGATCCCGCCCAAGTTCGGGACCGAAGGCGCGATCGGCGCGGCCCAGCGCTACACGTCACAGCAGATCACCGACACCGACGTCCAGCTCAGCAATGCGTCGATTCAGGCGTTCATCCAGAGCGACCTGTTTCACGCGATCGCGACCAATCCCGACTTCCAGAGGCTGATCAAGAGCGACGCCTTCAAGAAGACGGCGCAGGTCGAAGGTCTGTTCGACGTGGTGGCTCAGGACCTCGGCCACGGCACCAGCAAGAAGGACTTCAGTGAGCTGGTGGCCAGCGCTGACTTCCAGGAGATGACGGCGTCGGCGGACTTCAAGACCGCCATCAAGGACAAGAAGGTGCAGAATCTCCTGGCGAACGCGGACTTCCAGGAGCTGGTCGCGAGCGCAGACTTCCAGAACTACATCGCCGACATGGCCAAGGGCATCAAGAAGGGCGACGCTTCGAAGGCCACGATCAAGGACGCGCAGAAGGGCGGCAAGTCGGCCGAGTGGCTCGAGCTCACCGCGAATGCGGACATGTCGGAAGCGCTGGCGAACGCGGACTTCATCGAGGCGGCGGCCAGCACGGACATGGGCAAGATCATCAAGGATAACCAGAACTGGTTCGCCAACGAGGACTTCATGGAAGTTCTGGCCAATGAGGACTTCCAGGAGCTGGTCGCGAGCGCGGACTTCCAGGAGCTGGTGGCTTCGGCCGAGTACCAGCACCTGACCGAGAACCAGGACTTCCAGAACCTGGTGGCGAGCGAGGACTTCCAGAAGATCGCGAAGCACGATTACGCGACGATCATCGCCGCCAGCGAGGACATGGCGAAGAACAAGAAGAACTAGCTTCGCTGCAGTCGCTTCACCACAGCAGCCCCTCAGCGAGGAGACTTCGGCAAGCGGCCGAAGTCTCCTCGCCCTTGTCGTTGGTCCCGCTGGAGGCGAACGGATGACGCGCTGGATGGCGCCGCGCCAGGCCGGGATCACGCTCGCCGCCGCGCTGGCGCTCCTCGCCGGCCCGGCCCGATCCGAGTTCCGGGTCCTCGAGACGCCGCACCTGCGGCTCATCTATCAGCACCCGGCCCAGGACTTCATCGTCGACCACACCGCGCGCTGCTTCGAGAACTCGCTGCGATTCCACAGCCGGCTCTTCCAGTACCCGCCGCGCGAGAAGATCACCGTCATCCTCGACGACCAGTCCGACTTCGCGAACGCCGGCGTGTGGTGCGCCCCCCGCAACTACCTCTCGGCGCACCTGGCGCCGGCGAACTTCGTGTACGAGACCGGGCCCTCGAACGAGCGGATGAACTTCACGCTCAACCACGAGATGGCCCACATCGTCACCCTCGATCAGGCGCAGCAGCCCGAGAAGCTGTTCCGCTCTCTCTTCCTCGGCAAGGTGCCCGAAGACGCCGAGCACCCGGAGACCATGCTCTACAACGTGCTCACTCTGCCCCGCCGCAACGCGCCGCGCTGGCACCGTGAAGGCACGGCGGTCTTCTTCGAGACCTGGATGGCGGGGGGCCTGGGACGAGCGCAGGGCCCCTACGACGAGATGGTCTTTCGCTCGATGGTGCGGGACTCCACCCCGTTCTACGACCCCTTGGGGGTCGAGTCGGAAGCGTCGAAAGCCGACTTCCAGATCGGAGTGAACTCGTATCTCTATGGAACGCGGTTCTCCACCTGGCTCGCCGGTCAGACCTCGCCCTCGAAGTTCGTGGAGTGGGTCGCCCGCCGGCCGGGGACACGCGCCTACTACGCCAATCAGTTCAAGCAGGTGTTCGGCAAGCCGCTCGGCCAGAGCTGGCGGGACTGGGTCGCATGGGAGCGAACTTTCCAGAAGGCGAACCTCGATTCGATCCGGCGTTACCCGATCACCCCGTCGCGCGATCTCTCGGCGCGTGCCCTGGGTTCGGTCTCTTCGGCCTACCTCGACTCGATCGATCGCGTGCTCTACGCCGCCGTGTATTACCCGGGGCGGCTGGCTCACATCGCCGCGATCCCGCTGGACGGAGGACCACTGCGCAGCCTTCACGAAGTCAAAGGGCCGGCACTCTACTTCGTGACCTCCCTGGCCTGGGACCCGGACTCGCGCACGATCTTCTACACCGCCGACAACGACGAGTGGCGGGACCTGTGCGCGCTGGATCCGCGCACCGGACGCTCGCGCGTCCTCCAGCGCGACGCCCGGGTCGGGGATCTGGCATTCAACCGCGCCGACCGCTCGCTGTGGGGCGTGAGACACATGAATGGCATCTCCACGCTCGTCCGCATGGTGCCTCCCTACAAGGACTACCGGCGAGTGATCTCCTTCCCCTATGGCCGGGATCTCTACGACCTCGACATCTCACCCGACGGGACGCGCCTGACCGGCTCACTGGCCGAGGTCAGCGGTCGACATACGCTGCAGCTCTACGACCTCGCGTCGCTGGCCGCCGGCGACACCACGTCGCGCACGCTCTACGACTTCGGCACCTCGGTGCCGTCGAGCTTCGTGTTCTCGACCGATGGACGGCGCCTCTACGGCAGCTCCTACTACACCGGCGTCTCCAACATCTTCCGCTACGACGTGGATGCCGACTCCATGGACGTGGTCAGCAACTGCGAAACCGGGTTCTTTCGTCCCCTCGACCTGGGCGGCGACTCTCTGGTCGTCTTCCGCTACTCGGGGGCGGGTTTCGTCCCCGCGGTGATCCAGGCCCGTCCACTGACGGACGTGAGCGCGATCAACTTCTACGGCGCCCAGGTGGTGGAGCAGCACCCGGAGCTCAAGACCTGGAAGGTCCCGTCGCCCGCGAGCGTCGATCTGGACTCCGTGGGCGTCCGCCGCGGGCCGTATCGCGGACTGCGCAGCGTGCGCCTCATGACCCTGGTGCCGGTGTTCGAGGCCTACAAGGACCGCGGCTCCGGCGGACTGAACGCCGAGTTCTCGGATCCTCTCTCGTTCCACCGTCTCTCGCTGACCGCGACGTACTCCCCTCAGTCGTCGCTGGACGACAACGAGCGCTTTCACGTCTCGGCACGATACGAACGGCCGCGATGGGAGGCCTACGCGCGCTTCAATCCGGCCTCCTTCTACGACTTCTTCGGCCCGACCAAGACCAGCCGGCGGGGGACGAACCTCGGTCTCTCCCATCACCGGTACCTGCTCCGCGACGAGCCCCGCGAAATCGAGCTGCGCCTTGGCGTCGACGCCTGGGCCGATCTCGAGCGTCTGCCCCGCGACCAGAACGTGGAAGTCCCGGACGATTTCGATCAGCTCGTGAGCCCTTATCTCCAGGTCAAAGGCGAGCACGTTCGATCGTCGATCGGCGCGGTCGAGCAGGAGAAAGGCCATCGCTGGTCTTTCCTCTACGGGAACAACGTCGTGCGCTTCGACCGCGGAGACGACAAGACCTGGCTCGGCTTCCCGCTCGCACAGGGAACGCTGGACCTCGGCGTGCCCCTTCCGATCCGCAAGTCGTCGATCTGGCTGAGAACGGCCGGCGGTTATTCGCCCGGGGACCGCGACGAGCCGTTCGCGAACTTCTTCCTGGGCGGCTTCGGAAACAACTGGGTGGACCGTGGGGAGGTCAAGCGCTACCGCGAGCCCGGAAGCTTCCCGGGGATCGAGATCGACGCCGCCGCGGGCACCAACTACGCGCGGGCGATGGTCGACCTCAACCTCCCGCCCCACACCTTCCGGAGGCTGGGGACGCCGGCGCTTTACGGAAGCTGGCTGCGGCTGTCGCTGTTCGGGAGCGGGCTCGTCACCAACATGGACGCGCCGGAGCTGCGCCGTAAGCTCGCCAATGTCGGCGCGCAGGCCGATCTGCGGATCCAGGTCTTCGCACGCCAGAGCATGACTCTCTCCGGCGGCTATGCGCGCGCCTTCGAGCGCGATGCCGCGACGCAGGACGAATGGATGGTGTCGCTCAAGATCCTATGACCCTCGTCTGGGCGCTGGCGCTGGGCGTGATCCCGGTGCTGCTGCTCCTCGGCGGTCTGCAGGTCATGGACAGCTACCGCCTGGTGTCGGGCTCGGCGGTGCTCAGGTCGCTCGGCGCCGGAGCGGTGGCGGCGGCGCTGGCGTTCGCCGCCAACTCCTGGCTCCTGCAGCAGGACGTCGACCCCACCATCCTGCGACGCTATCTCGCTCCTCTGATCGAAGAGGTCCTCAAGGTCTCGTGGGTGGTCGTGCTGATCCGTTCGCATCGCGTCGGCTTCCTCGTCGACGCGGGGGTCCACGGCTTCGCGGCCGGCACCGGATTCGCGGTGATCGAGAACCTCTACTACGCCTGGGCGCTCGGGTCCTCGGGCCTCGCGTTCTGGATCGTTCGCGGGCTGGGCACTGCGGTCCTGCATGGCACCACCACCGCCATCGTGGCCATCATCTCGCAGGGACTCTCCGAACGACGCGCCGCCCCGGGCGTGCTCGCCTTCCTGCCCGGACTCGCGATCTCGATCGCGATCCACTCCTTGTACAACCACCTTCTGTTCAATCCGCTGCTGGCGACCTCGACCATCCTCATCGTCACCCCGCTGCTGCTGGTCGCGGTGTACGAGCGTAGCGAGGCGGCCATGCGCTCCTGGCTCGGCACCGGGCTCGACAGTGACGTGGAGCGTCTCGAGCTCATCCTGAGCGGTGAGGTGAGCGGATCGCACATTGGCGAATACCTGGACTCTCTGCGACACCGGTTCGAGGGTCCGATCCTCGCGGACATGCTGTGCCTGCTGCAGATCCATCTCGAGCTGTCGATCCGGGCCAAGGGAACGCTGATCGCCCGGGCCGCCGGGCTCGAGTTGCCGGTGGACGAGGACGTTCGGTCCCGGCTCGAAGAGCTCCGCTACCTGGAGCACTCGATCGGGCGCACCGGCCGGCTCGCGATGCTCCCGCTCCTCCACACTCGGACGCGGGACCTCTGGCAGGTCTACGTCCTCTCGCGCTGACTCCCGGAACCCACTTCATGCCTAGCAGTTCCGAGCGGGGTGTGCTACTTTGCGCACGCGCGAAGGCCCCCAACCCAAGCGTCTTGGGGAAACGGCCATGGGTAGCTCGCCCGCGGTTCGGAATCAGGTCGCCGTATTGGAGAAGGGCTCTGAAGTCTCCCTCCTCAACCTGATCGCGCAATGCCGTACCAGGCAATGGCACAAGGCCGACGGGCAGCGCCGCGCCGCCGGTCCAAGGAGTCGAATCCCGAGCACGCGACCGTGGGGCTCCGTGAGAACCCTCGCGATCGGAGCGCTTTCCCTCCGCGGCACGGTCCGTGAGACATCGGGGTTCTCCATACGCAAGCCGAGAAATAACGAGTGGCCGCTCGTTTATCACGCATATCCGCCGGTGAGAGAATGCGCCATGCGCGAACTGCCGATGAGTCGCACGGCACGTCATCACACGACATGACCGTGCAGGCCGTCGACCGGAGGCGGAGGAGTGGGATGAAACGCATCCTCATCGTGGAAGGGGATTCCGCGTCGCGCCTTGGCGTGCGGGATTTCCTGCGGGCCAAGGGGCTCGAGGTCAACGAGGCGGACTCATGGGCTTCCGCCGAGGAGGCCGTGCGCTCGAAAGCGCCGGACGCGGCAGTGCTCGATTACCGCCTGCCGGACGGCGACGCGCTCGCGCTCCTTCCACGGCTGAAGGCGGTGGATCCCGATCTGCCGGTGGTGATCCTGACGCCTCAGGGCACCGTCGAGCTGGCGGCCAAGACGATCCAGAGCGGCGCCGATCAGTTCCTTCCCATGCCGGTGGAGCTCGATGCGCTCCAGGTCCTGCTCCAGCGGCTGCTGGAGGCCAAGCGCGCTCGGCAGCAGCGTGCGGCCAGGCAGCCGCGCCGCGGGCCGAGCCGGAATCCTTTCCTCGGCACGAGTGCTTTGATCCGTCAGCTCGAGGCCGATGCGCACGCGGCCGCCGAGGCCCAGCATCCGGTGCTGATCGTGGGTGAAAAGGGCAGCGGCAAGGGCGTCCTCGCCGAGTGGCTCCATGATAGCGGGCCGCGTGCCGAGGAGGCTTTTGCCGAGCTCAACTGCGCCGGATATGCGTCCGATCGACTGGATGCCGAGCTGTTCGGGCACGAGCCGGGCGCATTCGAAGGCGCCGCGGACGGCAAGCCCGGGCTATTCGAGATCGGGCACCACGGCACGGTGTTCCTCGACGAAGTCGGCAACATGGATCTTGGCGTTCAGGCGAAGATCTTGCGGGTGATCGAAGAGCAACGCGTGCGCAGGCTCGGAGACACACGCGACCGCTTCGTCGACGTCCATCTCCTGTCGGCCACCTGCGAAGACCTGCAGGGTCTCGCCCGCCAGAAGAAATTCCGCGAGGATCTGTATATCCGGATGCGGGTGATCATGCTGCGCATCCCCCCGCTCCGTGAGCGACCGGAGGACGTGGCCCCGATCGCGCGCTCGCTCATCGACGCATACACCCAGGAGATGGCTCGCGGGAACGGCGAGCTGGACCCGAGCGTCATCCCAGCCCTGACCTCTTATCCCTGGCCGGGCAACGTCCGCGAGCTACGAAACGCGATCGAGCGCGCCATCCTGCGCGCCGAGGGCGCTCCCATCTCCGGGGCGCACCTGGCGCTCGATCGGGCGACTGGCGGCGATGATCACATGACGCTGGCGGAGATGGAGCGCCGGCACATCGAGCGCGCACTGGAAGTCGAGAACGGCCATGTCGAGCGGGCGGCCAAGCGCCTCGGCGTGCCGCGCAGCACGCTCTATCAGCGCCTTCGTCAGATGGGGATTCCGCTCCGCCGCGCTCACTAGCAGGGCTGCTGAAGGAGCAGACTGCTCTGGGGGCAGAACGGCGTTAGAGCTTGTTGCCGGAGCGGAGCCGGACCACTCGGGTTCCGGCGAAGGCCTTCGACTCCGCTTCGTCGAGCCAGGCGAACGACATGACGATGAGAACGTGCCCAACCGCGGCGTTATGGGCCGCCGCGCCGTAGATCGCGACCACGCCGGAGCCCGCCGGCTCGGGAATCGCGTACGTCTCGAAGCGCGCGCCCGTCGTCACGTTGGCGATCACGATCCACTCGTTGGGCCTGATGTCGGCGGCCTCGAGGACCGCCGAATCGATCCCGCACGAGCCTTCGTAGTGGACCAGCGACTTGCCCACCACGGCGTTCATGATCTTCGACTTGCAGTACTGGCGAAACATGGGCCGAGGACTATAGACGGTGTCCGCGAGCCCTGTCCAAGCGCGCTCAGGGCACCGGCTGCTTCGCGGCCCCCGCCGCTCCTTTCACCACGACCGCCGGGATCTCCCGCTCGCGGATCATCCGGTTGAACGACGCCAGATCGTCACCCAGCAGCTGCTGCAAGGTCCCGAGCTGCGCATCGATTCGGCGCGTGACGTCCCGGTAGACCTCCTGCTGCTGTGTCGTCGGCCGCCCCTCGGAATCCGACACGTCGCCACCCAGCGCACTCAGCTTGTTGTTGAGGCGGATCGGGTAGTTGAGCGGATCCTGGTTGCTTCGGATCTTGGTCTGGTACAGCGCCTCCTCCACGGTGGTCAGCTTCTTCACCAGCTGGTCGGCGGCGCGCGCGATCGTGGAGTCCTTGGCGAAGGACTTGGCGCGTTCGGCGGCGGCCTTCACCTGGTCCCTGGTCTCGCGCAGGCGCTCGATCGATTCGTGCGTCTCGGTGAGCTTGTCGCGAATCGCCAGCAGCAGGTCGTATCGCTCCCGGTCCTCGGCATCGGTGGTCGCGAGCCGCGGGTCGCGCCGGACTTCCAGCGTCTCGGTGGCGGTCGCGCCGCCCGCCTGGAGCCGCAGTGTGTAGCGGCCGGCGGGGACCTGGGGACCCTGGTTCCCGCCACCCCACAGGATCAGCCCTTTGAAACGCTTGGGATCGGCGTGGCGCATGTTCCAGGTGTAGCGGTTGTAGCCCGACCTGGCCGGGAGCTTGTTGGCGGCATCGGCGGGTGCGCCGGGCTCCCCACCGGCTTCGCCGCCGGGCTCCGCGGGATCTCCCCGGCTCGAGAACTTGCGCACCGAGCGTCCCGAGTCATCCAGGATCTCGAGCGTCACCTCTTCGCTCTCGGCCGGCGCGCGCGGCAGCCGGTAATAGATCCACGCCCCGGCCGCGGGATTGAGCCCCATCTCCCCCGCGCGCCCCACCGGTCCGCCGAAGCGGTAGGCCGGCTCGGGCGAAAGAAGACGCAGGCTGGAGCCGGTCTCGCGCGCCACCATCTGCCGGAGCGGCGAGACATCGTCGAGGATCCAGAAGCTTCGGCCCTGAGTCGCCACCGCGATGTCCCGGTCCTTCACGATCAGGTCGGTGATCGGCACGACGGGAAGCAGGCCGGTCGCCGCCTCTTCGTCCGTCGAAGGAGGCGCACGGCGAGCCGTCTGCATGCGCAGCGGCCGCCACGATCCGCCTTCGTCGAACGACACGAACACGCCGAGCTCGGTGCCCGCGTAGAGCAATCCCCGGCGCACGGGATCTTCGCGCACGACGCGGACGAACGCCGTGGCGGGGAGTCCGCCGCTGATCTTCTTCCAGCTCCTGCCGAAGTCATGCGTGACGTAGGCGTAGGGCCTGTAATCATCGAGCTTGTAGCGATTGACGGCGAGATAAGCCGTGGCCGGATCGTGGGGTGAGGCGTCGATCTGGCTCACCTTGCTCCACGGCGCCACCCCCTTCGGCGTGACGTCGGCCCAGTGCCCGCCCTGGTCGCGCGTCACGTGGACACGGCCATCATCGGTGCCGGCCCAAAGCACCTTGGCATCCCGCTTCGACTCGGCGAGCGCGAAGATCGTGCAGTAGTACTCGACGCTGGTGTTGTCCTTGGTGATCGGCCCGCCCGATGGGCCGAGCTTCGACTTGTCGTTGCGGGTGAGGTCGGGACTGATCGCCGTCCAGCTGTGCCCCTCGTCGGTCGAGCGGAAGAGCACGTTGCCGGCCGCGTAGAGCGTGTTGGGATCGTGGCTCGATGCCACGATGGGGAAGGTCCACTGGAAGCGATACTTCATGCCTTCCGCCCCCCACCCCATCGGGTTCTCCGGATAGACCGTGATGTCGCGCAGGGTCTTGGTGCGATGGTCGTAACGGGTGATCACGCCGTCGTAGCAGCCGGCGTAGACGATCTCGGGATTCCCTTTCCTGGGCGACACGAAGCCGCTCTCGCATCCGCCGACCGGATGCCAGTCCGCCGGGCCTATTCCCGAGCTCGAGGTGCGGCTGGCGATCGCGACCGTGGAGTTGTCCTGCTGCGCGCCGTACAGCGAGTAGGGGAAACGATCGTCGGCGGCCACGTGGTAGAACTGCGCGGTCGGCTGGTTGTCCTGCCGCGACCAGCTCGCCCCTCCATCCATGCTCACGTTGGCGCCGCCGTCATTGCCGTTGATCATGCGACGGGAATCCTCGGGCGCGATCCACAGGTCGTGATGGTCGCCGTGCGGCGTCGCCACCGGAGTGAAGAGGCGGCCTCCATCCGTGGAGCGCAGGAACTGGACGTTGAGGACCACCACGCCGTCGGGGTTCTCCGGGTCCGCGTAGACGTGCGAGTAGTACCAGGCCCGCTGCCGCAGACGCCGGTCCTCGCTCACCCGGCGCCAGCTCGCGCCGCCGTCGTCGGAGCGGAACAATCCGCCTTCGTCGGCCTCGATCATCGCCCACACGCGCTCGGCTCGAGCCGGCGAAGGCGCCACCCCGATCCGTCCCCATGGGCCCTTCGGAAGCCCGTGCCCGCTCAGCGCGCGCCAGGTGTCCCCGCCGTCGGTCGACTTGAAGAGCGCGCTGCCCTTGCCCCCGCTCTCGAGGCTCCACGGCGTCCGGTGCGCCTGCCAGAAGCCGGCGTAGAGCACACGCGGATTGCGCGGATCGATGGCGAGGTCGACCGCTCCCGTGCTGTCGTCGACGAACAGCACGCGCTGCCACGTCGAGCCGCCGTCCTTCGATCGATAGACCCCGCGCTGTGCGTTCGGACCGAAGGTGTGGCCCAGGGCCGCAACGTAGAGACGCTCGGAATCGTCGGGATGCACGCGGATGCGGCCGATCTGTCGCGTGTCGTCGAGTCCGAGGTGGGTCCAGGTGCGCCCGCCATCGGTGGACTTGTACACGCCGTCGCCGTGCGACACGTTGCCGCGAATGCAGGACTCGCCCATGCCCACGTAGACGACGTTGGGATCCGAGGGCGCCACGGCGATCGCTCCCACCGATCCGGTGGCGAAGTACCCGTCGCTGACGTTCTTCCAGCGAGTCCCGCCGTCGAGCGTCTTCCACAGTCCGCCTCCGGTGGCGCCGAAGTAATAGACGAGCGGCTGTCCCGGAACGCCGGCCACCGCGGTCACGCGGCCACCGCGATACGGGCCGATCGAGCGCCACTCGAGCGCCTGGAACGGGTCCGGGCTTTCCGCCTTGTCACCTTTGCGCGGCGCGGCGGAGGAGAAGCCCGGGAGAACGGCCGCGAGCGAGAGCAGCGTGAGGACCAGGAACGAACGACGGCGTGGCATAGGTCCCTCCGATGGTGGGCCTCTGTGAACGCTGGCCGGCTACCTTAAACGGTCGCGGCCTCGAGTCGATAGTGCGCGACGTCAGAGCACATCCCGCTCCCGGCTCGCCATCGCGCGGTCCAGGCGGAAGGGATTCAACTCGGGATCGAGACGCCCGAGGAGCAGATCGACGACCCTCCGGCTCGCCCCCACGCTCGCCATGACGCCGTGTCCGCTGTGGCCGCAGTTCACGTGGAGACCGGCGACCGTGGTGGGGCCGAGCAGAGACCGGTGGTCGGGGGTGAGGTCGTACTGCCCGGCCTTCAGCAGCCAGGCGCCCGCACCGCGCGCCCACACATCGCTCCAGAAAGGAGCGAGCCGCGCCGCGGCGAAAGGGCTCGCGGGATCCAACAGGTCGAAGGCGAACGACTCGCACGTCGGAACGTCGTCGAGCGCCTCTCCCTCCGGCTCCGCGGGATCGGGCCGCATGAGATGCGCGCCGTTCGGCGCCGGTCGCCAGTGCGTGCCGTTGGACTCGTCGATCGTCATCGGCGCGTCGGCCGGGACTTCGGGAACATCCAGCATCACCAGCCGGTGCCGTCGCACCATCCGGATCGGGAGGCCGATCCCCGCCGTGGCGGCGAGCCGTGACGAAAACGTTCCCGCGGCGACCACGACCGCCCTGGCCGCCATCGTGCCGCGCGAGGTCTCCACGCCCCGCACCGCTCCGTCCGTCACCACGAGGCGCCGCACCGTGACATCCGGCACGATCGTCGCGCCGGAGGCAGCGGCCAGGCCGATCGTCAGCTTGCGTGGATCGAGCCAGCCATCGGCCGCGCGGTAGCGCGCCTGGACCACGTCTGGAGCGAGATAGGGAAAGCGGCGGCGCAGCTCGGGCTGGCCGAGAATCTCCACGTCCTCGAGTCCCCACTCCCGTTGGCGTGCGACGCGCTCGAGCTGGCGCGCCGCGGACTCCTCGTCGCAGGCCACCCACAGGTATCCCTGCTCGATCAGCCCCAGGTCATGATCGAGGCCCGTGCGTACCTCGAATTCGCGAAAGAACGCGACGCTCTCCCGCACCATCTCCAGCTCGTCCGGATTGTCGAACTGCAGGCGGAAGGCGCCGGTCGCGGCCGCCGTGCTCAAGGTGCCGAGGGCTTTGCGCTTCTCGAGGACGACGGTCTGGAGACCTGCGCGCGTGGCGAAGAAAGCGGTCGCGGCGCCGACCACGCCGCCACCGACCACCACCAGATCGGCGCTGCGCGGAAGCTCGGAAGCGAAGGGGATCTCGGCGCCGGCGCTCATCTCCCGGCTTCGAGCCGGACCAGCCGGGCGGAGCGCACGCGCCCTTCGGCCTCGAGCCGGACGAAGTAGACGCCCGCGGGCGACTGCACGCCGGATTCGTCGCGGCCATCCCAGCGGACCGTGCGCGATCCGGCGGGCAGCGATCCGCGGAGCAGGTCGCGCACCCTTCGGCCCGAAGCATCGAGCACCGCCACCCGCACCTCGGCCGGGCGCTCGAGCCGCAGCGCGATCCAGGCGTTGCCGCGCGCCGGATTGGGCGACAGCGCCAGCATGTCGCCCGCCGCAGGCTCGGGAGCCGGTGCGAGCGCCGTCGCCGGCGCCATGTACACCACCTGACCGCGGCTCGCGCGCTGCACCTGGATCGATGCCAGCGTCCACAGCACGAGGCTCGTCCGCACCACCGACCGCGGCGACGTCGACCACACGTACGAAGGATCTCCGGCGGCCGGCAGGTAAGCCCACTTGTCGGGCCAGGCGCCCTGGACATCGAGGCTCGCCAGCCGGGTCATCATCACGTTGTAGCGGTAGTCGCGCGCGCGATCGAAGAGCACGGCGTGATAACCCAGCTCGTTGACCCATCCTCGGGTGTCATAGTCGGACGAGCACATCGGCTTGCTGTAGTAGTAGATCGTCGCGCCTGACGTCAGCTGATCCTGATAGGACGTGATTCCGTCATTGCCGACGCGCTGCTGCAGGAACGCCTGCGCCCGGTCGAGCATGCGAGTCACGCTCGCGTCCTCGTAGATCCTGGCAATCAGCTCCAGCTCGAACGCCGTCCACGCCGTGTAGTGCACGTCGCGCGCGCCGGCGCAAACATGGTCGAAGCTGCCGTCGGCGTGCTGCGAGCGCGCCACCAGCAGCAGGATCTCCAAGAGCCGCGTGGACGCGACCGGATCGGAGGTCAGACGATGGTGCATGGCCAGAGAGAGGCCGGCCATGAGGATGCGGTTGACGTCCCCGGTGACCGGCGCGGCCAGGAAGCCGCTCACGATCGGCTGCGCGGCATCGCGGTACGTCGAGTTACCCGTGAGCTCGTACGCCTTGAGCAGCGCATACGCCAGCATGCCGTCCGCGGGGTCGCCGCTCCGCGCATGGGGTCCCATGCGCACCAGGAAGTCCGCGCGCTCGACGAGGTCGAGCCACCGGCTCTCGGTCGGACTGACGCGGTGAAGCTCGCAGAAGGCGACGAGCTGGGGGACCACCGTGAGGCGAAGGTGCTCGGCGAAGCTGAAGAAATGGCGAGAGTCGAGCGTGACGCCGCCGCTCTCCTGGCGGTGAAGGAAACCCTCCGCGTGGGAGATCATCGGCGAGAGGGGATCGCTCTGCTCGGCCGTCGCGGGGAACGCGACGGCCGAGAGAACGAGCGCGGTGGCGGCGGTGCAGCGTATCCACGCCATGGGGGATGGTTGTCCGACGCCGCGCGAGCCGCCTGGTGACGCGCGCGACGAACCCGGTCCGGTTCTCCTCTTTCTATCGAATCAGAGCGACCCTCGACTGTCCGACGCGCTGGCCGTTCACCAGCATCTCGACGAAATACACTCCGGCGGCCAGCGACTCTCCGGAGGGGTTCTTGCCGTTCCAGACCACCGACCATGCGCCGGCGCCCCAGTGCTGGGTGGGCACCTCGCCCACGCGCCGTCCCGCCATGTCGATCACCCGCAGCGACACGTCGCCCGGCTGCTTGAGTGCGAACTGGAAGCGCACCGCGCCGCGCGCCGGATTGGGCACGATGCCGCGCAGCCCGGTGGCGAGCTCCACGCCGTCACCGACGCCGGTGGTCAGGATGCCGGTGGTCGCCTTGACGCTGTAGGTGCCGGTCGTGCCGTTGTCGTTGACCAGCACCACGCCGTGCCAGCCGGTGACGGTCGAGCGGTAGACGGTGTAACGCCGGTTGGTCTCGAACTCCCGCGCGCTGCGCGGCACGAGATACGGGCCCGCGGGGACCGGGGGCTTGAACAGCAGGAACTTGATGTCCGCCGTGCCGGTCTTGGTGAAGTCGAAGGTGTAGTCCGTGTTGGCGAAGAGGAACAGGTCCCAGATGTCGAGCACTCCGGACCAGTTGTTGACGCTCGAGGCGCCGCAGTTCCCGCCCTGGCAGTCCTTGCTCATCGTATTCTCGGCGCCGTCCCATTCGACGCTTCCATTGCCGGCGCCGCTGTAGCGTGAGACGCGGACGCCGGGAATCATGCCGCCCGGCGGAATGGGCGTGTAGCCGGGGTTGAAGTCCCCGATCACGAAGTCCACGCCGCTGCTGTTGAAGGAGCCGGCGAATGGATTCAGGAAGCAAATCGGGTAAGCGGACTGACCGAACGTGTAGGGCTCGTAGACCTCGAGGTCCCAGTCCGTGCCCGCGGCGGGGCGCACGCCGACCCCCGCCCAGAAGAAGGACTGCTGGTTGAGCGTGTAGTAGGTGTAGGCGTTGGTGGCGGTCGCCACCGCGTTCTCCGATAGAGCCGTCGTGGACGCACACTGAGCGGGCACCATCCCCGTGTTGTCCACGCGCTGCGCGTAGAGATCGGCCACCGCGCCACCGCGGAAGTCACGCCATGCCATGGAGGCGCCGCCCTGGCCGTCGGAGATGACGCTTGGAGCCGCCTGGTCGCCGAGGGTGTCGCAGGCCACCGTGCCGTTCGCCAACCAGGACACCGCGCCCGCGGCCAGCGTCAGCCGCTGCGCGTAGATGTCGGCGCCGTTGGCTCCGGTGCGACGGTCGCTCCAGGCAATGATGGCGGCGCCCATGGGATCGGCGGCGATCGAGGGCGTGGTCTGATCCGCCGCGGCGTTGCACGCCGCCACCCCGTTGGCCGTCCACATCGCGGCTCCCGCGCCGCTCACCCGCTGGGCGTAGACGTCGGCGTTGGCGCCGCGCCGATCCTCCCACGTCACGATCGCGCCATTCGCGCCGTCCATGCAGAGCCGCGCCCCGGTCTGATTGCCGGTGGCCGCGCACAAAGAGACGCCGTCGGCCGTCCACTGCGCGGCTCCCAAAGCACTCACCCGCTGAGCGAAGATGTCGCTGTTCGCGCCGCGCGCATCGCCCCAGGCCAGGACCATCCCGCCGGTCCCGTCCGAGACCGCCGCGGGCGGCTCCTGATCGCCGGCCGCCGTGCATAGACCGACGCCGTTGGCGGCCCACGCCGCAGTGCCGCTGTTGCTGACACGCTGGCCGTACACGTCCGCGTCGGCGCCGCGCCGGTCGCGCCAGGCCACCAGGACACCCCCCGCGCCATCGGAGACCACCGCCGGCTGATCCTGCTCGCCGCCGGTCGCGCACACCGCCACGCCGTCCACGGTCCAGGAAGGCACACCGTTGGCGGGAACGCGCTGGGCGAAGATGTCGCCGTCCCCGTTGCGAAGATCCCTCCATGCGACGATTGCTCCGCTCAGACCGTCACTCACCACGACCGGAGCGGTCTGGCCGCTGACTGCGGTCGAAACGAGCACGCCATCGGCTGTCCACAGCTCCACGCCGGAGGCGCTGAGTCGCTGGGCGTAGATCACCGGGGTCAAGGGATCCGTTCGACCGTCCTCCCAGGCCACGATCACCCCGCCGGCGCCGTCGGATACGGCTTGCGGGTTGATCTGATCGCCGGCGGCCTTGGAGACCACCACGCCGTAGGAAGGCCACAGCGCGTCACCGCTGGCGTCGATTCTCTGCGCGTAGATGTCGTAGTTCCCGGCACGACGATCCGACCACACGGCGATGCCTCCGCCGTTGCCGTCGGAAATGTAGATGGGCGCGCTCTGGTCGTTGGGCGCTGCGCACAGCGGCAGATTGTTCACCGCAGACGTGGCCAGCATGCCGCTCGTCCCGGCAGCTCCGGAGCCGGGCTTGATGATGGTGGACGAGCCGGATCTCATGCCGCCCACGAGTCCGTAGTCCTGCGGCTTGGCCGCATGCGCGGTCGTTGCGATCCATCCGACCGCCAACGCGATGAGAAGTGTGGTCGCGGCCAGCGACAACTTCCGATCCAGGGGAGTGGCAAGGGGCATGGTCGAATCCTCAGTGCGAGTCATGAACGTGGGCGAGCTAGTGGATAAGCGCGATACGACCCATACCCACCCGCCGGTCGTTCACGTTCATCTGGACGAAGTAGACTCCGGCGGACAGTCGGCGCCCCTGTGAGTCGCGACCATTCCACTGGGTGCTCCAGGTTCCGGGTTGCCAGCGCGCCGTGGGAATCGACGCCACCGCGCGTCCGGCCATGTCGAAGATCTCGAACGAGACCAGTCCGGTCTCGCGCATGGCGAAGTGGATGTTGACCGGCCCTCGGCCCGGATTGGGCGCGAGCGCCATGAGCTGCGTGACCGGCGCATCGCCGTCCCCCACGCCGGTCACGCCGGCGCGCACGGTGAGGACGTAGTCGCCGGGAACGCCATTGTCGTTGACCACGGCCACGCCATAGAACTCCGTGGAAGGCGCCGTGTAGGTGCCGTAGCGACCCGGTGTCTCCATGACGCGAGCGCTCCGAGGCGCGACGTAGTAGTAGCCGCCTCCCGGCGCCTCGAACGAGGTGAACAGAAGCACCTTGATGTCCGCCTCGGGCGTGTGCGTGAGGTCGAAGGTGTAGGTGATGCCGGCGGTGAGCTGGATGTCGTAAACATCGAGCACGTCGGGCCAGCCGATCTTGCTGACCGTGCCCCCCACCGACATCTGGTCCGGACCGTCGTCCCATTCGATCGACGCGTTGCCGGTCCCGGAGTAGCGATAGGCCCGGACGCCGAACACTCCAGGGGGCGTGTGATTGTCGTTGAAGTTGCTGATCACGAAGTCGGCGCCCGAAGCACCGTAGGAGCCTGCCAGCGGAAGGCCGAAGCAGGTGGGATACGTTCCCAGACCCGTGCTCCCCTGATCGAACATCTCGATGTCCCAGTCTCCTGTTCCGCCCCGGACCGAGACGCCGCTCCAGTAGAACCAACCCTGGTCGAACATCTTGTAGTTCTGCGTCGCGACGGTGTTGACCGGAGTGTTGGTGCTCAGCGTGTCGGGAGGAACGCACTGATCCGGGACTTGACCGAGGGCGTCGATGCGCTGCGCGTAGATGTCGGAGTAGCTCGTGTTGCGGTAGTCGCGCCACGCGATCGATGCTCCGCCCGATCCGTCGGCCACGACGTCCGGCCGGTCCTGGGTTCCACTGGCATCGCACAGGCGGACCCCGTCCGGGTTCCACAGCACCGAACCTCCCGGCTGGATGTGCTGCGCATACACGTCGGTTCCCGAAGCGTTCCGGTCGTCGCTCCAGGCGACGATCGCGCCTCCGACCGGATCGGCGGCAATGGCGGGCGACAGTTGATTGGTGAGCGACGCACACACCACGAGTCCTGACGCCCCCCACTGCGGGGCGCCCGTCGCGGCGTCGAGACGCTGGGCGAAGATGTTCGCATCGCCGACGGCCTGCAGGTCTTCCCAGACCACGTAGGCGCCACCGGCGCCATCGGTGGCGAGCCGCGGCGACCGCTGATGAGCGGGCGCGAGGATCACCGCCGTGCCGTCCACGGTCCACTGCACGGCGCCCGCGCCGTTCACGCGCTGCGCGTACACGTCCTGGTCGGCGCCCCGCGAATCCACCCAGGTCAGGATCGCTCCCCCGCTGCCATCGGGGATCATCTGCGGCGCTTCCTGATTCCCCGTCGCCGAGGAGATCGCGATGCCGTTGGCGGCCCACTGCACCCCGCCGGCGGCGTCGACGCGCTGGGCGAAGAGGTCGATGCCGGCGCGCTCATCGCGCCACGCCACGATCGCGCCGCCCTGGGTGTCGCTCACGACCGCGGGATCCTGCTGAACGCCGGCGGCCGAGCACACCGCCACGCCGTTGGCCGTCCACTGCACCGCGCCGCTGCTCGTCACGCGCTGCGCGTAGACATCCGCCGAGGATGCACCGCCGCGCTCGTCGGTCCAGGCGACCAGAACACCGCCGAGACCGTTGGGGCTCACCACCGCCTGTCGCTGGGTGTTGGCCGCCGTGCACACCGCCACGCCACCGGTGGCCCACAGGTTGACGCCCAGGCTGTTCACACGCTGGATGTAGATGTTGATGTCGCTGGGAGACGTGCGCGCGTCCTCCCACACGACGAAGGCGCCCCCCGCGCCGTCGGACAGCAGGCGTGGATTGGTTTGATCTCCCGTCTGCTTGCAGATCGGCACGCCGTCGCCGGGCCACATGATGTTGCCGGCCGCGTCCAGCTTCTGCGCGTAGATGTCGAGACTGCCGGAGCGGAAGTCGGACCAGACGATGATCGAGCCGCCTCCGCCATCCTGAATCGAGACCGGCGGGTTCTGGTCGAAGAGCGCAACGCAGACGCTCTCATTGGTGATGATGGAGCTGGTTGATTGGATGCCGGCGAGCGCGGCGGCGCCGCGAAGCGTTTGTGCGGAGACTTGCGAGGTTCCGAAATCCTTGGGCTTTGAAGCCGCGTCTGCTGGTTGGGATTGGCTTGCGGCGAGGAGCGACAGGAAGAGAAAGGCGGCCAGCCAAACTCGGACTGCGCTGAACATCCTGTACCTCGGATCGTTGTCGGGGCGTGATGGAGAGGCGCGCGAGGTCCTAGTTAGGAATGCCGGGCTTCCATAATTAGCCGCACACCCTCCTGGGGGACGAAGGTGCTTGTTGGAGACTTGCAAATTAAGACTGGGAAACGTCCTCCCGTCAAGGCCGAAGTGCCCGACAGGGCAGCCCAACCGCGCCCGGCACGGCTCGAGACGCGCTTGGGACGCGAGCAGGCCCGTTCATGAAGCAACGGTTATCCTGACTCCCGTGCGCCACCGCCTCTTGCTGTGCTTGCTCGCTCTCGTGGCATGCGGTCGGGGCTCCAGTTCCCAAACCGGCAAGGCCGCGCAAGTCGCCGTCGCTCCACCGCTGGAATCCGCGACGGCCGAGCGAATTCTCGAGAAAGTGAAAGAGCCGGGCGCCACGGCGGTCGTCATGAACATCTGGGCGACGTGGTGCACTCCCTGTCGGGAGGAGTTTCCGGATTTGATGCGTGTCCGTCGCGAATTTGAACGACGAGGGCTTCGTATGGTCCTGGTCTCGGCGGACTTCCCCGATCAGAGCGAGGAGGCTCGCCAGTTCCTCAGCCAGCAAGGCGTGGACTTCCCCACTTTTCTGAAGACCGGCAAGGACATGGAGTTCATCAACGGGTTGAACCCAAGGTGGAGCGGCGCGCTTCCGGCGACCTTCGTCTACGATGGGCACGGCGCTCTCCGAAGCTTTCGCGAAGGTCGCACCACCCACGCGGCGCTGGAGAGCCTCGTGGTCGCCGCCATGACTCCCCAATGAAACGACTCGAAAGGAGCTGCTTCGATGAAAGTGTCTTCGCTGCTGGCCACCGCTGCGCTGGCCCTGACCCTGACCACGGCCGCGCGCGCGGCGGACGAGGCGCCGGCCGCCGGCATCGCGATCGGCGACGAGGCGCCGATGGCGACGATCAAGATGAAGAACGTCAACGGCAAGGAGCTGTCGATCGCGGACGCTCGCAAGGCCAAGGGCACGCTGGTGGTGTTCTCGTGCAACGCGTGCCCGTGGGTCAAGGCTTGGGAAACGCGGATCGTCGAGCTCGGCAATGCCTCGCTCAAGCGTGGGATCGGCGTGATCGTGATCAACGCCAACGACCCCAACGTCAACAAGCAGGACGGGTACGACGTGATGAAGGAGCGGGCAAAGCAGCGGAAGATGCAGTTCCCCTACGTGGTCGACGCGACCTCTGACGTGGCCCGCGCCTTCGGGGCGACCAAGACGCCCGAGGCCTATCTGTTCGGCGCCGATGGCAAGCTCGTCTATCACGGAGCCATCGACGACAACGCGCACGAGCCGGGCAAGGTCGAGGCTCGCTACCTGCAAGATGCCGTGGACGCGGTGGTCGCGGGGAAGGCGGTGGCCACGCAGGAGACCAAGGCCCTCGGCTGCTCGATCAAGTTCCGCTCGCGCAGCTGAGCAAGGCGACCAAGGGGTGCGCGGCCATGCCGCGCGCCCCA
>DASTBI010000161.1 GCA_035712145.1 Candidatus Eisenbacteria bacterium
CATGTCCACGATCGGTTCTGGCTGTCATGAGCTCCGGATCATCGATGAGAGCGTGACCTGGCGAATCGTGTGTGCGGTCGAAGCCGACGCCATTGTCGTACTGGATGTGTTCGCGAAGAAGACCAACAAGACGCCGAAGGAGATCCTGAGCACCTGCAAGAGAAGGCTCAAGGCGTTCAGGTCGACTTAGGAGTTGAAGAAGCGGAGTTGAGTATGAAGACGCGAAGAAAGAAGAGTCTGGAAGCGGCCGGCTGGAAGGTCGGAACCGCCGAGGAATTTCTGGGCCTCTCGCCCGAAGAAGCACGAATCGTCGAAATGAAGCTCGCGCTCGGGGACAGCCTCAGACGTCATCGAATCCGGCGGAAGTGGACGCAGCAGGACCTTGCGAGGCGATTGGGATCAAGCCAGTCGCGCGTGGCGAAGCTAGAAACGGGAGCGCTGGGAGTCACCCTCGACCTCTTGTTCCGGGCTCTGTTCGTCGCGGGCGCTTCTACGGACGAAATCGCTCGAGAGCTCCGCTCTCGCCGGCGTTCGGCCGCGTAGGCGATTGACGGGTTGTAGGTCAACTGCAGACGACGATCCCGTCTGTTTGGAGGTCGACGGTTCGTAACCGAGTTCCCTGGAGCACACGATCAGCTCGCGGGCTCGTTTTCGATCAGAGTCGGATGAAGGCTTTGGACAGGACCGCGCGGTCTCCAACCGTGAGTCGGAAGAAGTACAGTCCGCTCGGAACCCTCTTCCCGGCGCCGTCGGACAGATCCCAGCCGACGGAATGATGGCCAGCCGCGAGAAGCCGATCGAACACGATTGCCACGCGACGGCCCACAACATCGAGGACCTCGACTCTCGCGAGTTCGCTGCGGTCGATTCCGAAGCGTAGCTCGACCCCTTGAGTTGCGGGATTCGGCGTCGGCGCAGAGCACCAGATCCCGCTCGGTTGTTGCGGAGCGACTCCCACCGAGGGATGGGGTGTGTCAACGATGAAGTCCGACGCGCGATTCGTGTCCATGCCCGACGTCTGACGGCGAAGCACCAAGCCCGCTGGCGGCACGGCGACCGTCTCCGTTCCGAGCCAGGATCCGGTTCCGTACGGGAGCACGTCCAGAACCGTATGGTTCGCGTCCAGGAGAAGGACTTCGTCCCCAGCATTCGCGAGCGTGAAGGTCACGCCCGGAGACCACAGCGGATCGGCGGTGACGTTCGGGACGGTCGGGTCGGTGTCTTGGATCTCATAGGCGGGCAGGAAACCGTACTGGGCCTGGAAGGCGGTCGCGCTCTGGGCCACGACTGCGATTCCGCTCGCCCCGAACCCCGAGCCGTTCATCCGCCCCATGAATTCGATATTGATGGGCGGGTCCGGCGTCTCTTCGTCTCCGATGCGGAAGCCGTCGAGAGCGTTTGAGCCGAAGATTTCTACGTACTCGGGACCCGAACTGGGCTGTACCAAGGCCTCGTTGATGAGAAAACCTGAGACCTCGAGCCCGAGCGCAAAGAGGACGTCGGGGTGGTAATCGACGTCTCCGTCCATGACCTCCTCCCAGGTGTTGGCATAGGGGGCCATCGCGCGGGGATCGCCTTCGTTCGACACGACATCGAGCGCGTTGCTCACCGAGGGCCCGCCGACGTCTTGCGTGTCTCCACTCTCGTTCGCCTGAACGAAAGAAGCCACGGTGAATCGCATGGGCAAGCGCTCAGTTGGCAGCGAAGGCGCCGCGATCGGGGCCGGGTATCCGAAGACGGACCAGGGCACCGAGATCTCGAAGCAGGAACCGTCGACTGCAGCCGCGATCGTCGCGATGCTCACCTGTTGGAAGAAGCGATCCAGGATCACCGCTTCGATCCCGGACTGCCCGTATCGAGTCTGGATGAGGTATTCCCAGGCGGCATCCGGAGCGACCTGAGTATCGGAGAAACCCGCCAAGAAGGGCTGGCTCCCTGGCAGAGGCCCGCGGTCCACCGCGATCTGAAAGCTGGGCTTGCTCAACACGGGAGGACTGGTCCCGGCCGTGCGGATCAGAAAGAAGAGCGACGAGGTGGTCCCGGTGACCCGAAACTCGGTCAGATCCACCCACGGGAGAGGGCCGAGGTCGGTCCGGTAGTCGCCCGTCACATCTCGCCAGACGTACTCTCCCTGGCCGCTGCCGTTTCGGAAGATCTCGCCGAGGTTGGCGTAGGGAGGCTGGTTCGCGAACCAGTCGGTGGCAGACCCGTCGACGGTGACGGGATGGGCTCCAGCCGGGGCACAGAGAGTGAGCGAGACCAGCGCCAACGCCCAAATTGAGAAGTTGCCTTGGTAGCGCATTGCGACCTTTTCGAAATCACGGACCCGGATTTCTCACACCCAAGTGTACGGCTGGGCGCGCCATTCCTCTATCGGGTCACGTTCGGTGTGAACCTGACGTGGGGCGGTCGCCGCCACGGGCCCGCGGCCCGGTCCCGGACTCCGTCTCGAG
This sequence comes from Candidatus Eisenbacteria bacterium, assembly GCA_035712145.1. Taxonomy (NCBI): domain Bacteria; phylum Candidatus Eiseniibacteriota; species Candidatus Eiseniibacteriota bacterium. The sequence continues at coordinate 2,454 of DASTBI010000161.1, forward strand.
CGTGTCACCCATCCACGCGAGCAGCGCGCCGCGGCCTTCCCCGGTTTGGCTCGAGTACGAGACCAGCGGTTGCGTCGGTGACAACTCCAGCGCATCCATGATGGCGCGCAGCGCGGGTGGCCGCTTGCTTTGCCCCAGCTTGTCGATCTTCGACGCGACCAGGCAGAACGGCAGCTCCTCGAAGCGCAGCCACTTCACCATCTCGCGATCCTCGCGCGAGGGCTCGTGACGGGAATCGACGAGTTGGATGA
>DASTBI010000162.1 GCA_035712145.1 Candidatus Eisenbacteria bacterium
GTGCCCGGCAGCGAGATCCCGATGTCCGCGTGCTTGCTCTCGCCCGGCCCGTTCACCACGCAGCCCATGACGGCGATGCGGAGCTGCTCCACGCCCGGATGCCGCTCGCGCCAGACGGCCAGCCGCTTCTGGATATGGCCCGTGACTTCGGCGGCCAGCTCCTGGAAGAACGTGCTGGTGGTGCGTCCGCATCCCGGGCAAGAGGAGACCTGCGGCGTGAAGTGACGCAGTCCCAGGGACTGGAGCACCTGCTGGCAGACCCGCACTTCGTCCGCACGGTCGCCGCCAGGCTCCGGCGTGAGGCTCACGCGAATGGTGTCGCCAATCCCTTCGCAAAGCAGCACCGAGAGCGCCGCGGTCGAGGCCACGATCCCCTTCATCCCCAGACCCGCCTCGGTGAGACCGAGGTGGAGGGGGTAGTCGCAGGCCTTCGCGAGCCCGCGATAGACCTGGATCAGATCGCGGACGTCGCTGACCTTGGCCGACAGGATGATGGCGTCGTGCGGCTGTCCGAACCTCTCGGCCAGCTCCGCCGAGCGCAAGGCGCTCTCGCGCATCGCCTCGAGCACGACATCGCGGTCGGCGAGCGGCTCGGCGCGACGCGCGTTCTCGTCCATCATCCGGGTGAGCAGGGCTCGATCGAGCGATCCCCAATTGACGCCGATCCTCACCGGCTTCCCGTGTCCGACCGCGACTTCGATCATGCGGCGGAAGTTCTCGTCGTGCTTCTCGCCGACGCCCACGTTGCCTGGATTGATCCGGTACTTGTCGAGCGCCCGGGCGCATTCCGGGTATTCGGTGAGCAGGAGGTGGCCGTTGTAATGGAAATCGCCGACGAGCGGAACGGTCACGCCGCGTTCGCCGAGGCGGCGGCGAATCTCCGGGACGGCGGCCGCCGCCGCTCTGGTGTTGACGGTGATCCGCACCAGCTCGGACCCCGCCTCGGCCAGCAGCTCGACCTGCTCGGCGGTGCTCGACGCGTCCTCGGTATCGGTGTTGGTCATCGACTGGACGACCACTGGATGGCCGCCGCCGACCGGCACTCGGCCAATGTAGCAAGTCGCTGTGCGACGGCTACTTAGAGGCTTGCCTTCCCCGATCTGGACCAGTGGCACGAGGCCAGGATAGGGAGCCGTCCACGAGCCCGTCAAATCTCTCAAGGTCGGGGCCCTGAGCGCCGAGAACCTAGGGGCCAACCCTTCCACGGGTCTGGACCCCAGGCCGTAAGAGGTTTTCCCAAGAGGAGGACTCCATGAAGTTCAAGGCAGTGGTTCTTGGCGTGGCTCTCTCGGCGCTGAGCGTCGGTGCGGCCCATGCCGGCTCGAACTGGATTGGTTTCTCCGGCGGCGCCGGAATCCCCACCGGGGACTATGGCGATGCCGCCGCAATGGGCTGGCACGTGGGCGCCACGGGTACCCACATGATGAACGACGCGTGGGGCATCGGAGCGGATCTGTCGTACCACGCTTGGGGCGGCTCGGATGATCTGAACGCTGCGATGGAAGCGGCTTTCGGTCCCGGCTCCGAGATTTCGTGGAGCGCCATCCAGGCGGACGTGCACGGCGTGATGATGATCCCGACCCAGAGCAACGTGAAGCCGTTCGCTCAGGCGGGCTTGGGTCTCTACAACCTGTCGGCCAAGCTGAGCAGCCCGATGGGTGACGATGACACCTCCGAGTCCAAGCTGGGCTTCAACTTCGGCGGCGGAATGGACTTCGCCGGCACCGGCAACACGCGTTGGGGCGTCTCGGGTGCGTACCACATCGTTCCGGCCGAGGAAGATCTCGGCTCGGACGTGAACTTCTTCTCGGTGGGTCTCAACTTCAAGTGGGGCCTCTCCTCGGGCAACTGACGCACGCGAAGGACCGCACGCAAAGCAGCACGGCCCGGCCGGGGTTCCCGGCCGGGCCGATTTGATTGACGGTCCTAGGGGCTCAGTACACGAAGGCGTGAGGGACGACGGTCGGATTGCCGTGACGCTCGCCGATGTGGACCAGCGTCGGCTTCGAGGCCGTCGTCGTTCGCGGGCACGACGCCGCGCAGCCGCCGCTGCTGCCGGTCTGTGAGCGATCACGCACCAGCGTATCCGACGCCACAGCGATCGCCGCCAGGAACAGAGTCAGGAACAAGAGGGCGGACAGGAAAGGACGACGCATGGGAGCCTCCATGAGCGACCAGCTTGAGTCATCCCGGCGGTCGCGGGATTGTCCGGCCGCCGTCATCCACGCGTGTCAGCCGCTTGCAAAGAGCAGCCAGTGGGCGAGCAGTGCGCGAAAATCTCAGAACGAGACTTTGGGCGGAGGGATGGCCTGGCGCCGCTCGAAGTCGTAGAGCGTCCCGCGCCGCAGGTCGTAATAGGCCGACCAATAGGAGCGAAGCGCGTCGAGGTATCCGCGCCGGGCGCTCTCCTTCTCGTTCAACGCGATGTTGACCGAGTTCAGGTCCCCTTCACCGCCGAGGTAGCGCTCCCGCAGCTTCCGGTAGCGCCGGTCCGCGATCGAGTCGGCGCGAAACGACAGGTGCAGCTGCTTCGATTGGATCTGGAATTGGGTCACCTTGAAGAAGATGTCGCGTTCGAAGTCGATCTGCGCCTGCTCGACGTCGCGTTTCGTGACCTCGCGCTGGGATTCGGCGACCGCGACGCGCGCCCGGCTGCGCCCCCAGTCGATGATCGGAAACGACAGCGAGAAGAGCGCCTGCTGGTCCGTGCGCTGCTCGCGATAGAGATTCGAGAAGTCGTCGGTGGTGTTGGAGAGGCCGTAGCTCGCATGCAGCCAGGTGCTGCCTCCCTGGGAACGGGCCTGGGCCACCGAGCGGTCGGCCTCGATCAGCCGGCGTGACCAGGCCATGGCCGTGGGCCGGTTGCGGCGCGCTTCCGCGATCGCGGTCGGCAGGTCCACCGTGGGCTCCGGCACGTCGGTCGCGGGGACGAGCTCGAAGGAGCGGTGGTCCCCGACGCCCAGATAGTTTCCGAGCCGCTGCTGCCGGCTCTCGTGGTCCACACGTGCGCGCGTGAGGCGAAGATCGGAGTTCAGGTTGGTGAGCTCCGCCTGGAGCATGTCGTTCTCGGGCACCTTGCCGGCGTCGAAGCGCCTGCGCACGACCGCCACCAGCGTCTCGGCCCGTGCGCGCTCCGTGAGCGCATCACGCAATGAAGCTTGCGACGAAAGCAGGTCGAAGAAGTAACCGATGGTCGTTGCCGAGACGGTCTCCAGGTCCTCGACCGCCATTTGCCGCGCTTCGGCGAAACGCTTGGGCTCGATGCGCAATCCCCACTTGTACGAGTTGTAGGCGAACAACTGTTGATCGTAGGCGAGCTGGATCGGGGTCGCGGAGTACGCGCTCGGTCCGGCGCCCTCGATCTCGCGAGTGCGCTCGAGACTCGAGCGCAGCGAGATACGGCCTCCCGTCAGCGTCACGACCTTGCTGAGCGCGAGCGTGCCCGAGGAATTCGCCTGGCTGCGCGGCACGAAGGCATCGGTCCCGTCGGGCAGGGTCTGGAGCTCGATCGTGCGCTCCCACTGCACCGGGGTCGAGCTGAGGTCGAAGCTCGGCCGATAGTCGGCCTTGAACGTCACGTACTGCCAGTAGCTGGCCCGGTAACGGTGCAGCGCCGTCATCGCGCTCGGCGACTGCCCACGCGCCATGTCGAGCGCCTGGCGAAGCGTCAGGCGAACGGGTTGGGCGCCGGCGACGGGGATGGCCACGATCGAAGAGGCCACCACCCATGTCACGGCGAAGATGCCGGGCCGAGAGAAGATGGAGAAAGTTGGTTTCACGGATGGTCTGGGCGCGGCCGGGCTGACGATGGTAGAAGAGCGGGCCGCGGCATGACAAGAAACGACCGGCCCGCGTCGCGCCGAGACACTGCGAATCGCACGATCTCCGCGTCGCGATGCGAATTTCGCACGGTCGCTCCCGGAGCGGCCTTCAGAAGCTAGTGATGGACGAGCTTCTTGTAGCGGATGCGATGCGGCTGATCCGCGTCCGCGCCCAGCTCGCGCTTGCGCTCCGCCTCGTACGCCTGGAAGTTGCCTTCGAAGAAGCGGACCTGCGAATCGCCTTCGAACGCCAGCATGTGGGTGGCGATGCGATCGAGGAACCAGCGGTCGTGTGAGATCACCACCACGCAGCCCGCGAACTCGAGCAGCGCGTCCTCGAGCGCGCGCAGGGTATCGACGTCGAGATCGTTGGTCGGCTCGTCGAGGAGCAGCACGTTCGCCCCGGACTTGAGCATTCGCGCCAGATGGACGCGGTTGCGCTCGCCGCCCGAGAGGTCCTTGACCCGCTTCTGCTGGTCCGCGCCCTTGAAGTTGAAACCCGCCACGTAAGAGCGCGAGTTCACCGTGCGCTTGCCGAGCGTGATGGTGTCTTCGCCGCCGCTGATCGCTTCCCAGACGTTGGCGTCACCCGGAAGCTGGTCGCGGCTCTGATCCACGTAGGCGAGCTGCACGGTCTCACCGATCCGGAGCGACCCGGCGTCGGGCGCTTCCTGACCGGTGATCATGCGGAAGAGAGTGGTCTTGCCGGCGCCATTCGGCCCGATCACGCCGATGATGCCGGCGGGCGGAAGCTTGAAGGACAGGTCTTCGATCAGCAGGTTGTCGCCGTAGCCCTTGCGCACGCCTTCGGCCTCGATGACCACGTTCCCGAGCCGCGGCCCGGGAGGGATGTAGATCTCGATGTTCTCGATCTTCTCGCGTCCTTCCTCGGCGAGCAGCTTCTCGTAGGCCGTGAGTCGCGCCTTGCCCTTGGCCTGGCGCGCGCGGGGTGCCATGCGCACCCATTCGAGCTCACGGTCCAGCGTTCTCTGGCGCGCGCTCTCGGCCTTTTCCTCGTGGGCGAGCCGCGTCTTCTTCTGCTCGAGCCAGGATGAGTAGTTGCCTTCCCAGGGAATGCCGGAGCCCCGATCGAGCTCGAGGATCCATCCGGCCACGTTGTCGAGGAAGTAGCGGTCGTGGGTGACGGCCACCACCGTGCCCGCGTACTCCTTGAGGAAGCGCTCGAGCCACGCCACCGACTCGGCGTCGAGATGGTTGGTGGGCTCGTCGAGCAGCAGCAGATCGGGCTTGGACAGCAGCAGTCGACAGAGCGCGACGCGGCGGCGCTCACCGCCGGAGATCTTCGACACATCCGCATCGGGCGAAGGACAGCGCAGCGCGTCCATCGCGATTTCGAGCTGCCGGTCGAGCTCCCAGAGATTGCCGGCGTCCATCTTGTCCTGGACCTTGGCCTGCTCCTCGAGCAGGGCCGTCATCTCGTCGTCGCTCATCGGCTCGGCGAAGCGGGCGCTGATCTGGTTCCAGCGCTCGACCACCCGGACCTTGTCGGCCACGCCATCCTGGACGTTCTCGAGCACGTTCTTCTTCGCGTCGAGCCGGGGCTCCTGCTCGAGAAGCCCGACGGTGTAGCCCTTGCCGAGAAATGCTTCGCCGAGGAAGTCCTGGTCGACACCGGCCATGATGCGAAGCAGCGAGCTCTTGCCCGCGCCGTTCAACCCCAGCACTCCGATCTTGGCGCCGTCGTAGAAGGACAACCAGATGCCCTTCAGGATCTCGCGCTTGGGGGGGACCACCTTGCGGAGGTCCTTCATGGTGTAGATGAAGTCGGGCATGGGATTCCGTGGAAAGGGGAGGAGCGAGGTTCCGAAGCGGCGAAAGATGCGTCATGCGCGCCCCGGCGCGCAAGCGGCGCGGGGGAGTCCCCCCGCGCCGCCGCGGCTCACCGACCTCGAGGGCCGGTGAGGTCTACTAACGGCCGCCGCACGGCATCGGGCAGATGCCCGAAGCCGGACAGTCCTTCTGACGCGCCGCCGTATCGCCCGTGACCGCCAGCGCGACCGAGGACAGCGCGGCCATCAGGACCAGCATGCCGATGATGCGCTTCATGACGATTCTCCTCTCGTGAAAAGAAACCTGTCGTGACACGAGGTTCGTGTCAGGCGAGCTTCGCGAGATCGAGCGGAGCGACAGGAGGCGCCCGCGTCATCGGCGGTGCATGAGGGGCGTTCACACCCGGGCAGAGCCCCGCACGCGACTCGGGCCGGATGCGTGAGATCAAAGGAGCGGGCGGCGCGGGATCGGCCGGCGCCTCGAACGGCATCGCGACGTCCAAAGGCGGCGCGATGATCTCGCGTGGCGCCAACCCATCGGCATGAGGGCCCACGCACCACAGACCGGAGTCACCCGAGCCGGAGACTGGACACTCGCCATCGAGAGGACAGGGAGACAGGGCGGAGTCGTTCGATGCCGCTTCGCACTCCATTCCCATACCTGCTCGACAGAGCGCGGTCGTCGAGCACCACTGGAAGGCGGGAAGCGCCATCCACAACGAGAGCCCGATCATGATCGGCCCTGCGTGCCACCGCCATGCCGCCTGGCGTCGCATGCGGGTAAGATCGGCCCGACCCGCCGCGGCAGTGTCTCCGACCGGTCAATTCCGAGGGACTCGGCCGCTTGGCGCCGCAACGAGGTCGGTGCCTACACTGCGTCCAGCCATGCCGCCGACTCTCCGAAGGCGTTGGACCCTGTTCCTGCTCCTCGCCGCGACGCTCGTCCTGGCGTGGCTGGATCTGGGTAGCCCTGACGGCGTCTATGCGTGGGCGTTCGTCTCCGTGGTGCTGGTCTGCACCCTTCTCGCCCTGCGCGGCGCGGAGCCGGCGTTTCTGGCGGGCGGCCCGGGAGCCGCCTCCGTCCCTCGCGCCGCCACGATCACGACCCGGGGGTTCTTCAAGGAGTCCCTGGTCCTGGGGCTCACCGGCTTCGGGGGCGGGCTCGCGGTCCTGTCCCAGATCGAGCAGCGGCTCGTGCAGCGCCGGCGTCTGGTGCCGATCCGCAAGTTCCTCGAGACCGCCGCCATCGCCCAGGGCCTTCCGGGCGCGGCGGGCGCGAACACGCTCGCCCTGATCGGCTACGACCTCGGCGGCGTGCCCGCGGCCGTCGCCGGCGCCGCCGGTTTCGTGCTGCCGTCGTTCCTCATGCTCATGATCGCGGCGCTGCTGTATCCGCGCTTTCGCGATGTCGCGGCGGTGGACGGCATCTTCCGGGGTCTCGATCCCGCGGTCGCCGCGCTCGTGTTCCTCACCGCGGTGCGACTCGGTTCTCGGCTCGAGATGGGCGCCGAAGGACCGCGCGGCTGGCAGGCCCTGTGGCGGCAGCGCTGGGATCTCGCGACCGCGGCACTTGCCGGTCTGGCGGTCGCCTGGGCCGGCATCGGTGTCGTCGAGGTCATCCTGGTGGCCGGATTGTTGGGCGTGGTGCGCACGACGGTCCGGGGTCTGCCCGATCCGTCCACCGTGTTCGAGAATCGCTGGCGATGGTTCCGCCGCCGCGTGGCGCAGGCCGCACGCTTCGGCGCGCGGGCCATTCAGGTCCCGTGGTGGCGAAGACTCCACGATCCGGGCGAGGACGACCTGCTCTCCGTGTCGCCATGGATCCTGTTCGCGCTCCCGTTCGTACCGGCCATCGATCGCCTGTCTTCTCTCGGGCCTCTGGCAACCGTCTTCCTCCGCGCCGGCGCCGTCACCTTCGGCGGTGGCTTCGTGATGATCCCGCTGCTCGAGCTGGAGCTGGTGCAAGTCCACCGCTGGCTCAGCCCGAGCGAGTTCGCGGATGCGGTGGCGCTCGGACAGGTGACGCCGGGACCCGTGATGATCACCGCCACTTTCGTCGGCAGCCGCATGGCGGGCGTGATGGGCGCGCTGGTCGCCACGTTCTCGGTGTTCGCGCCCGCGTGGCTGCTGGCCCTCGCGGTGGGAACCTCCGTCCGCCGCCTGCGGGGAAGCCCTGCGGTTCAGGCGTTCCTGAACGGCATCCAGCCGGCGGTCGTGGGACTCATGTTCGCCGCCGCCGTGGCCATGGCGCGGCACGGGATCCAGGACTGGATGGGCGCCTTCATCAGCGTGACGACGCTGATGCTCCTGCGGCGCTGGAGGCTTCATCCGCTGCCGGTCCTGCTCGGCGCCGCCATCGTCGGGATCGTCTGGCGGTTCATCATTCACTGACAAGCACTTAGCGGCATCCGAGGCGGGTCGCCGGCGGCGGCGCCGCCGGGTCGCAACCCCCGGAACCCTCACGACGTAAGGATGCTGTCGAGGGACGGGCCTTCCCTGGATCCCGTCAGGAGGAGACGCGAAGTGATCGAGACGATGGTTGCGGGGTTCGTCACCGTGGTGAGCCTGGCCGTCGTGGGACTCTTCCTTGCCGGGTTCTGTGCGCTGGTATGGCTGGTGGTTCTGCCGTTTCAACTCCTCGGCTGGGTGTTCAAAGGTCTCGGCCTCCTCTTCGCCGTTCCATTCATTCTGCTGTTCGGAGCCCTCGGCCTCCTGATCTTCGGGATCGGCATGTCGATCTTCCTGATCCCGTTCATCCCCTTGGCGCTCATCGCCTGGCTCCTGTGGCGCTGGATGCGCCGGCAGCCCCGCGCGACGGTTTCCGCGTAGGGCGCCCCGCCAGCGCTCGGGCGCCGCTCGACTCGCGGCGCCTCGTCGCGGCTGATAGAGTGCCTCCCTTCGTTCACGACGTGGATGGGAGGAGCCCATGGCGGCCACTCGGATCACCGTGATGAACAACGGCTCGCTGCGGGTCGAAGGCGATTTCGAGATCGCCGACCAGGAGGGCCGCGTCTTCGGCCTCGCCGGCCGCACGCGAGTCAGCCTGTGCCGATGCGGCCAGTCGCAGACCAAGCCATTCTGCGACAGCGCGCACAAGACCTGCGGCTTCGACTCGATCGTGGTCGCTCGCGAGCTTCCACCGCCGGCTCCGAAACCGGCCTCCTGAGCGCGGGCGCCGCGTGCGCCGGGGAAACGTGGTTCTCGCGCTGGCCATTCTCGTGGCCGCGGCGATCTGCGTCCGTCTCGGCATCTGGCAGCTGTCGCGCTACCAGCAGAAGCAGCGTCTCAATGCCGAGCGCGCCGCACGGCTCGCGGAGCCTCCGGTGCTCTGGGATGGAACGGCTTCGATGTCCGATCTCTCGGGGCGCCGCATCGCGCTCCACGGCCGGTACGACTCCACGCGACACGTGCTGCTGGCGTATCGCGAGCATGACGGCACGACGGGAGTCGAGGTGGTGACCCCGCTGGTTCCGAATGGAGGCCGGCCCGTGCTGGTCAATCGCGGATGGCTGCCGGCGGACGATGGGGTGAGCGCGAGGCCTCAGGACTTCTCCGAGCCGGGGGAGGTCGAAGTCGTCGGCGTCGCCGAACCCTTCGTTCACGGCCGCTTCGGAGTGCGCCGGCTCGAGAGCGACTCGGTGACTCTCTTTTCCACCCGGGGGCTCGATGCCGACAGCGTGGCCGCGCGGCTCGGCCCGGTCGCGCCATTCGTGGTGAGACAGACTCCGGGTGAAGGCGTCCCCTCGAGGCCGCGGCGCAGCGCGCCGCCTGAGTTCGATACCGGGATGCACCTGGCCTACGCCATTCAGTGGTTCGTCATTGGCGCGGTCGTGCTCGGTGGGGGATGGGTGCTGTTGCGCTTGCGCTCGCGATCGAGCGCGCGGAGCGCCGCATGAGCTGTGCTAGTCTTCCGCCTCCGCCGGTGAAGCACGCTCCCAGACCTCGTGGCCATACGGAGTGCCCCCCATGTCGAAGCACGTTCGCGCGTTCGCGCTCGCCCTCCTGGCGGTTTCGATGACCGGCACCGCCCATGCCGCACCCGCGCAGGACCTCGCAAAACTGTGTGACGACTACTGGCAGGGACACCTCCGCGCCAACCCGGTGGCCGCGACCTCGATCGGAGACGACCGCTACGACGACCAGCTGAGCGACATCACCCCCGCGGGGATCGAGCGGGACGAAGCGCGTCTCGAGTCGGTCCTCGCCCGCGCACGCGCCATCGATCCCAAGGCTCTCAACGCCGCGGACCAGCTGACGCGCGCGGCGCTGATCGAGGAGATCGAGGACGAGCTCGCGGCTTCCTCGTGCCGCATGGAGCAATGGGTCGTGGATCCGCTCGGCGGGCCGCAGGTGGATATCATGAACCTGCCCGATTACACCGCGCTCAACACGCCGGCCCAGGGCGACAAATTCGTGAAGCGTTGCCGGCGCATGGGCCGCTACTTCGACGACCACATCGCGAACCTGCGTCTCGGCCTCGGTCAGGGCAAGGTCGCGAGCCGGAGCGCGGTGGAGAAGACGATCGATCAGATCGACAAACTGGTCTCCGGGCCGGTCGAAAGCCTGGCGCTGCTCGCCCCGGCCCGCGCGGCGCATCCCAAGTGGCCGGCGGAGCAGAAGCAGCGTTTCGCCCGCGAGCTGCGCGCCGCGGTGACCGACACCGTCGTGCCCGCTCTCGTCCGCTACCGCGACTTCCTGAAGCGCGACGTGCTGCCGGTCGCCCGCGCGCCGGAGAAAGCCGGATTGGCGGCGCTGCCCGGCGGCGTGGAGTGCTACCGCAAGATGATCCGAGTGCACACCTCGCTCGACATGACTCCGGAAGAGCTGCATCAGCTCGGGCTCCAGCAGGTGGCGAAGTTCCGTCAGGATCTCAGTGCGCTCGGCTCCAAGACGCTCGGGACCTCAGACGTGCGCGAGATCGAGAACAAGCTGCGCACCGATCCGGAGATGCACTTCTCGACCGCCGAGGAGGTGGAGAGCAAGGCCCGGGAGACGCTGGCGAGAGCGCAGGCGGCGATGCCCAAGTGGTTCGGAGCCGTGAAGCCCAAGACGGCCTGCAACGTGAAAGTGATGGGCATGCACGAAGCGCCGTATTCGACCATCGCCTATTACCGCCAGCCCTCGGCCGACGGCAAGCGCCCCGGGCAGTACATGATCAACACCTACATGCCCGAGACGCGGCCACGATACGAAGCCGAAGCGCTCGCGTTCCACGAATCCGTCCCGGGCCATCACCTGCAGATCGCGGTGGCTCAGGAGCTGACCCGCGTGCCCGAGTTCCGCAAGCATCAGGGCGTGACCGCGTTCGTCGAAGGCTGGGGACTCTATTCGGAGCGTCTGGCCGACGAGATGGGCCTCTATTCGAGCGACGTGGACCGGCTCGGCATGTTGTCGTACGACGCATGGCGCTCGTGCCGCCTGGTGGTGGACACCGGGCTTCACGCGATGGGCTGGTCCCGGCAGCAGGCGATCGACTACATGAAGGAGAACAGCTGCCTGGCCGAGAACAACATCGCGAACGAGGTCGATCGCTACATCACCTGGCCCGGGCAGGCGCTCGCGTACAAGGTCGGCCAGCTCGAGATCCTCAGGCTGCGTGACGAGGCGAAGCAGAAGCTCGGCGCTCGCTTCGACATCAAGGCCTTCCACGACGTCGTGCTGGGAAACGGCGCGATCGCCCTGCCGGTGTTGCGCGAGCAGGTGGAGAACTACATCAAGCAGGCGGCGGGCTCCCAGTAGCGTCAGTGGGTCTGTAACTCCTTGCTCTCCCCGGGGAGAGTAAGGAGTTACCATTACGCACGGGCAGGGTTCCCTAGCCCGACAGCGTCGGGTTGTCCCTCACGCACATCATGGTGCCGACCATGTGCGCGACGCGCTTCTCTTGGCCCCCTCGAATGGCCCAGCCTTCGGCCTCGCACACGGTGACGCTGCGCCCCGGGCGGAGCACTCTGGCCCTGGCGGCGAACCGGTCGCCTGAGGCGGGGGCGAGCAGGTTGATCTTGAACTCCACCGAGAGCACCTCGGCGTCCGCCGGCATCAGCGAGAAGGCGGCGTAGCCGCACGCGCTGTCGAGAATGGTCGCCAGGATGCCGGCGTGAAGGAACCCGTGCTGCTGGGCGAGCTCCTCTCGATAGGGAAACGCGATCTCGACCATCCCAGGAGCGACGCGCGTCAGCTCCGCGCCCAACGTCGCCATGACCGCCTGGCGCGCGAAGCTCGCGCGCACGCGGGACTCGAATTCTGGATCCGGCGGCGTGAACGTGGTCGCCTCGACCGTCATGGCCGGACTCCGAGCCGATGGAGCTCCGCTTCGGCCGCGATGTGGCCGAACGCCGCCCAGGCGTCGCCCGCCATGACTTGTCGCATGGCCGCGATCGCCTCGGTGCGCCGGCCACTCGCCAAGTGCCAGCCCGCGACTCCGTAACCCACGGTCGCGAAGGTTGTGCCGCCTCTCCGCATCGCCGAGGCCAGCAGCGTGTCGGCCGTCACGCGCCCGCGGTAGAGCTGCAGCAAGTGGAAGTAGTCGTGGTTTTCGATGAGGTCGAAGTCGTCCCGAATGGGTTGCAGCAAGCGTTCCGCCTCCTCCATGCGTCCCAGCCGCACGAGCGTCTGCCACTGCCAATAAGTCGTCGCACACAGCTGGTCGGGATTGTTCGACACCTCACGGCAGCGCTCGTAAGAGTGGCGCGCCTTCTCGAAGTCCCCGGTCAGGTATTGGCCGAGAGCGAGGTGATACCACACGTTGGACTGGAGAGTGCTGGTGGGCGTGTTGCGCGCGTTCGGAATACCGTCGGGCTCGATCTGATCCGGCTGCCCCTCGATCAGTCGGGCCGCCTGGTCGAGGTCTGCGATCGCCGACTCGAAGCGGCGGAGCGTGAGATAGCGGTGGCCTCGATGGCGGTAGAGCCGCGCATCCTTGGGGTGCTGGCCGAGTGACGCGGAATAGATCCCGATGGCATCGCGGAAGCGGCCGAGATAGGCGGTGCGCCGCCCCAGCCAGATCGCGGCATCGGCGTCTGCGGGGTTGCGATCGTACTCTGCCTGCGCGCGGCCAAGCCGCGATTCGAGCGTGTCGCGCGTGTCGGCGCTCAGAGGGGCCGCGATCAGAGGCGTCCCGAACAGGGAGTAGGCCTCGGGCGAAGACGGCGGCCCCTGGACGGGCGGCTCCGAAACCGTGGCGCAGCCGGCCACCATGCACGCCGCGAGGAGCCCGCCCCAGCACCGCATACTCGCAGTCTAGCGGGCCCTCTCGGGGAGGGGTATCATGGCTGCGTTCACGGGGACCCTGTGCGTCCCCCCGTTCTCCCGACGGCCCTGTGTGCCGTCGTCACCGGAAAGGACGAGCCATGAACGCCCGCGATCCATTCGGCGCATTCGCCACCCTCGAGACTCCCGCCGGACGCTTCGGCATCCACCGTCTCGATCGCCTCGCCCAGGAAGTCGGCATCTCCCTCGAGCGATTGCCCTTCTCGATTCGCGTGCTGCTCGAATCGGCGCTTCGCAACTGCGACAACTATCAGGTCACCGAGGACGACGTGAAGCGCCTCGCCGCCTGGAACGGCGCGACCGGCGATCCGGTCGAGGTGCCGTTCAAGCCGGCGCGGGTGATCCTGCAGGACTTCACCGGCGTGCCCTGCGTGGTGGACCTGGCGGCGATGCGCGATGCCATGAAGCGCATGGGCGGCGATCCACGACGCATCAATCCTCTGGTGCCGGTCGATCTCGTCATCGATCACTCGGTGCAGGTGGACGTCTTCGGCAGCGTGATCGCGCTCGAGCGGAATGCCGAGATCGAGTTCGAGCGCAACCGCGAGCGCTACGAATTCCTGCGCTGGGGGCAGAAGGCGTTCTCGAACTTCCGCGTGGTGCCGCCGGCCACGGGAATCGTGCACCAGGTGAATCTCGAGTACCTGGCGAGCGTCGTGCGCAGCGATCAGGATCTGGCATTCCCCGATACGCTGGTCGGCACCGATTCCCACACCACGATGATCAACGGGCTCGGCGTGCTGGGCTGGGGTGTGGGCGGCATCGAGGCCGAGGCGGTGATGCTCGGCCAGCCGCTCTACCTGGTGATGCCGCAGGTGGTGGGCTTCAAGCTGACCGGGCAGTTGAAGGACGGCGTCACCGCGACGGATCTGGTGCTGACCGTGACCCAGATGCTGCGCAGGAAGGGCGTGGTCGACAAGTTCGTCGAGTTCTACGGACCAGGCCTCGCGGGCATGACGATCGCCGACCGCGCCACCATCGCCAACATGGCGCCCGAATACGGCGCAACCGTCGGGTACTTCCCGATCGACGACGAGACTTTGCGCTATCTCGAGCGCACCAATCGCGTGTCCGACGCGCGGCGGACGGAGGCCTATGCCAAGGAGCAGGGGCTGTTCCGCACGAGCCAGACCCCGGACCCGACCTTCACGGACACGCTGTCGCTCGAGCTGGGCGACGTGGAGCCGAGCCTCGCAGGGCCGAAGCGTCCCCAGGACCGGGTCGCGCTGCGCGAGATGAAGGGCAACTTCCGCCGCACGCTGATGGCGCCGGTCAAGGAGCGCGGCTACGGGCTTCCCGACTCCGCGGTGAGCGCGACGGTCGAGGTGGGCACCAACGGCGATCGTGCGAAGCTCGGGCATGGCGCCGTGGTGATCGCGGCGATCACCTCGTGCACCAACACTTCGAACCCCTCCGTGATGGTGGCGGCGGGACTGGTGGCGCGGAAGGCACGCGAGCGCGGGCTCAAGCCGAAGTCCTACGTGAAGACCAGCATGGCGCCGGGCTCGAAGGTGGTGACGCGCTATCTGCGCGAGGCAGGACTGATGGAGGACCTCGAGTACGCCGGGTTCCACACCGTGGGCTACGGATGTACCAGTTGCATCGCCGAGGGAACACCCGTCCTTCTGGCGGACGGCACGGCTTGCCCGATCGAGGATCTTCCCGAG
>DASTBI010000163.1 GCA_035712145.1 Candidatus Eisenbacteria bacterium
CATCATCGTGAACCAGGTCCGCCCTTCGACGCCTTCCCACAGCATCCAGCGCGAGAGATCCGCGGACGGTGTTCCAAATCGCTGCCACTTGTAGAGCCACCAGGGCGCGAGCGGGATCGCGAAGCCGAGCATCACGGTCAGGCCGGTACGCACGCGCTGCTGCCGTGGAACGAGCGCGGCAACGCCGATGGCGAATGCCGGCGCGAGCCACAGCATGTTGGCGCGAAACGCTCCGGTCACCCCGAGCAGAAGGCCGAAGAGCAGCGGGCGACGCGCCGCGGCCCCGTTCGCCACGAAGGCCAATGCCAGCACGAGACCGAGCGTGAAGGGCAGCTCCGTGAAGCCGCCGGCGGCGAAGTGCTGAGCCTCCGGGTCGAGCATGAAGGCGAGCGCGATCAGAAAGCCGGCGCCCCATGCAACCCCGTCACGACGCCTCGATGTCCCCGCTCCGAGGAGGCGGGCCGTGACGGCCGCGAGCAGAAACGCGAGACCGAAGAAGGACGCCATCGGCCACGCGAGCGACAGCCACTCGCGCTCGCTCGGCCGCGCGAGCGAGATCCGGCGTGATCCCCACGGCAGGGAGCGCGGCACGACACGATCCACCGCCGCTTCCGCCAGCACCAGTCCAGGCTGCACCGTGGCCAGCGGCCAGGGAGGGCGCGGATGCTGCGACAGCTCGACCGGCAGCGCGAAGAGCGTCGCGAGCCGGCCATGCTCGGACAGCTCGCGAGCCGCCACGGCGTATTGCGCGGCGTCGTAGCCGAGCACGGGGGAGCGGCCGCCCAGATCCCAGGCGCGGGCATGGAGGTTCCAGAGCCAGCCGCCGACCGCCAGCACCAGCGCGGCGACCAGGCACGCCGGGAGGAGTGACGCGCGAGCGCCCGTGCTACACCACGTCGAGAGCCGGCGGAGCGGCGATGGCGCCCGACTTCACCGCCAGCGCATAGAGGCGGTCGAGCGCGCGGCGGCCGAGATCTCCCAGATCGAGCGTCAGATCGTTCACGTACATGCGCACGAAGCGCCGGCCGCGCTCGAGGTCGAGCCCGCGTCCGAAAGCCAGCGCATAGCGCAGCGCCTCGTCCTCATGGTCCAGCGCGTAGCGGATGCTGGCGAGGAAGCCGTCGCTCACCTGACGCATGCGCTCGCTGCCGAGGTCGCGCCGCACCACGTCGAGGCCCAGCGGGACCGGAAGGGACTCGCGGTCGCGCCACAGCTCGCCGAAGTCGAGCACCTTCACCAACCCCTCCTCGCCGTAGGTGAGCTGGCTCTCGTGGATCAGGACGCCGGCCTCCGTCACACCGCTGCGAACGGCTTCGGGAATACGGTCGAACGTCACCTGCACCGGGACCGCCTGCGGACATTCGATGCGCAGCAACAAGGCCGCGGTCGTGAGTGGTCCGGGAACCGCCACCGTGCGTCCTGCCAGGGAGTCGAGGGAGCAGCGCTCTCGGGCCACCACGATGGGACCGTAGCCCTGACCCATCGACGCGCCGCAGCGAAGCACCGCGTAGCGATCGCCGAGGCGCGCGAAGGCGTGCGCCGAGACCGCGGTGATCTCGAGGTCGGCCGACTCCAGCGCGCGGCGATTGAGGCTCTGGATGTCCTCGAGCACGTGCTCCACGCGGCATCCTTTGATGGACGCGGCTCCGGTGTGGAAGCCGTAGAACATGAAGGCATCGTCCGCGTCCGGGCTATGACCGAAGCGGAGCGTCTCGACCGCGGAAGCCGGCGCGCTCACGAGGCGCGTCTCGGGCGGACGGATGCCGCCTGCTCCCAAAGGTGCGCTCGCAGCGCATCGACGCCTTCACCGTCACGCGCCGACACCACGAATGAGCCAGGGAACTCCACGCGCAGCCCGGCGGCGACGTCGTCGTCGAGGCGGTCGGCCTTGTTGAACACGAGCGTGGCGGGCCGGGGCCGGTCGCTGATCTCTTCCAGGACCTGGTCGACGGCCGCCATCTGCTGGCGGAGCTGGGAATCCGAGGCATCCACCACATGCAACAGCAGGTCGGCCTGGATCGCCTCCATCAGCGTGCTGCGGAACGAAGCCACGAGATGGTGCGGGAGCTTGCGGATGAAGCCAACGGTGTCGGTGACCAGCACCCGCTCGCGAGAAGGGCTCACCATCTGGCGGGTCGTGGAGTCGAGCGTGGCGAACAACCGGTCTTCGACCAGCACGTGGGAGCGCGTCAGCCGGTTGAACAGCGTGCTCTTGCCGGCGTTGGTGTAGCCCACCAGAGCGGTGCGGAACTCGCCGCGCCGGCGGCGGCTCTGGACCTCGCGCTCGCGCGCCACCGCTTCCAGCTCGCGCCTTAGCGTGGCGATGCGCTCGCGCACCCGGCGGCGGTCGACTTCGAGCTGGGTCTCGCCCGGACCTCGCGTGCCGATGCCGCCAGCCTGACGCTCCAGGTGCTTCCACATGCCGGTGAGTCGCGGAAGCGTGTACTCGAGCTGGGCCAGCTCGACCTGCAGACGAGACTCTCGCGTGCGCGCGCGGCGCGCGAAGATGTCGAGGATCAGCTCGGACCGGTCCACCACCTTGATGGCGAGGGCCTTTTCGAGGTTGCGAACCTGCGCGGGAGAGAGATCGTCGTCGAAGATCGCGACATCCGCGCCGCGCCGCCCCACCTGCTCCTTGATCTCGTCGAGCTTGCCGCGTCCCACGAACGTGGCGGGGTGAAGAGTACCGCGGCGCTGGATCACCTGATCCAGCACCACCGCCCCGGCGGTGTCGGCGAGGAGCGCCAGCTCCTGCAGCGAGCGCTCGATCGTCCTCCCATTGCCTCCCGCATGTCCGACGAGCAGCGCGCGCTCGGGACGCGGAGGGTTCACGACCTCGTGCGATCGCTTCAAGCGCTCGTTCCGATCTCCAGCTCGTAGGGGACCGGGGTCAGGTTCTCGACCTTGCCATCCGCGCCGATCACCACCAGGTCCTCGATCCGCACGCCCATGTCGCGCGACGGGTAATAGAGCCCCGGCTCGACGGTGACCACCATGCCGGACTCGAAGAGCTGAGTATTCGAGGGTGGCCCACCGAGACGTGGCGCCTCGTGCACGGAGAGCCCCACCCCGTGGCCCAGCCCGTGCACGTAACCTTCCTGCGTGGCTTCGTCGGTGCGGAGCGTGGCGTGGCCTCGCCGCTCGAACTCGTCGCACACCCTTTCCTGCGAGGCTCGGCAGGGCTCGCCCACGCGCACCGCCTGCATGCCGACCTCGAACGCCTGGCGCACATCGTCGTACAGCTTGCGCAGCGGATCAGGAACGCCGCCAAGGCAAAAGGTTCGCGTGAGGTCGCTGTAGTAGCCGCCCCCGGCTTCACCAGGAAAGATGTCCACCAGCAGCGGGGCCCCGGCGCGCAGCCGCTCCTCGTCGTTGCCGCGATTGTGGGGGACGCCGGCGTCGCGCCCCTGCGACACGATGCTCTCGCCGCATTCGAGACCGTAGGCGAGGAACTCCTGGTTCAGCAGCCGCCGCAGGTCGCCGAGCGTCACCGGCGAGCCGCCATTGGCGCGGAAGTGGTCGCCTTCACGTTTCAGCATGGCGAGATGCTGGCGCAGCTTGTTCATGCCCGCTGTCGCGCCCTCGGCCGCGTGCCGGATCGCGCGCAGCTCGTCCGCGCTCTTGGTCATGCGCGCTTGCGTGATGACGTCCGGGTAACTGCGATCCACCTCGACGTCGGGAGCCGATCGCCGCATGTGCTCGAGCAGCTCGTAGCCGAAGCCGGCTGGAAGATCGCCGAAGAAGGCGACCGAGCCGCGGATCCCGAGCGTGGCCAGCACGTCCGCGATCAGCGAGCCGAATGCGCGCGCCGGGTGGCCTTCGCGCTGCATCCGCGCGAGCAGGCCGTGCTGAGCGAATGGAGCGTGCTCGCATCCCACTTGCGCCGCCTGATCGCGCTCCATGGGATCGTGCACCAGATGCGCACGGCCGTCGGCGGCGCGGAAGTAGATCGCGTAGTGAAGCTTCTGCCCGGTGACGTAGTACATCGCCGGGTTGTAGCGGTCGTAGGCGATCACCACGAGGCCGCCCAGACCGCGCTCCTGCATCAATCGATCGAGATCGTTTCGCATGGTTCTCCGACGAGTCGCGGGCTCCGGCACGGGGCCGGCCAGTCACGAGCGACCGGATGTTAATTCATCGCTCTGGTCGGCGGAAGCGCGGGCCGCGCGACGCTCAGGGCTCCACCCACGCCTCGGATCGCGCGGGACGGCGCCCGCCGCCGAGCAGCGCCATGATGAATGCCCCGAACACGAATCCACCGATGTGTCCCCACCACGCCACGCCCCCGCCGCTCGAGCTCCAGGCCAGCGACATCGCGCCGGTGAAGAATTGAAAGACGAACCAGAGGCCAAGCACCACCATCGCGGGCAGGGCCATGAGCTGGAAGAACGGGAACAAGGGAACGAGCGTGATCACGCGCGCGCGCGGAAACGCCACCGCATAGGCGCCGAGCACGCCGGCGATCGCGCCGCTCGCGCCAACGGTCGGCACGCGAGACTGGAGGTTGAAGAGGTAGTGGAGAAGGCTGCCGGCCATGCCCGCCAGCAGATAGAACCCCAAGTAGCGAAGGCGGCCGAGACGGTCCTCGACGTTGTCTCCGAACAGCGCCAGGTACCACATGTTCCCGATCAGATGCATCCATCCGCCGTGCAGGAACATGGAGGTCAGGAACGGCGTGCCCGCCTGCACCAGCGGCTCGGTTCCGCGCTCGAGCGCCCAGGTGACCCGAAGGGGAACCAGGCCCCACTCGAACATGAACTCCCGCAGCCCCGGGCCGATCATCAGCTCGTAGACGAACAGGACGGCGTTGATCACGATCAGTGCTCGCGTGATCACCGGCGCGCGGCTCGCCGGGTTCTCGTCGCGAAGCGGAATCACCTGGGCGGACCGCGCCTCTCGTACGATCGATCCGGCGTGGCATCGCTCGGGCCAAAGTTTGACGTCTCCTTGACCGTCCCTCTATGTTTGGCGTCCAGGCTCGAGACGATGTGCATCGAAAGTGTCCCCCAGGACATCAACATGGTGCGCTTCTGGATCGTAAGGGGCTTTGAGGGGGAGTTGCCATGGCAAACGCGGAAGCCGTCACCGACGCGAACTTCGAGCAGGAAGTGCTGAAGTCCTCGGTTCCGGTGCTGGTCGACTTCTGGGCAGCCTGGTGTGGGCCGTGCAAGGTGATCGCGCCGACGGTGGATCAGTTGGCGGCGGAGTACGCCGGCAAGATGAAGGTCGTGAAGCTGGATGTCGATGCCAACATGGAGATCTCGAGCCGCTATAGCGTGCTGAACATCCCCACCTTGATCCTGTTCAAGGATGGGCATGCGGTCGAGAAGATGATCGGGGCGCTACCCAAACCCGCGCTGCTGGCCAAGATTCAGCCCCATCTGTCGTAAGATACGCTTCGCTCGCGTTCTGAAGCCCGCGCCCTCGCGCGGGCTTCACGCGTTGAAGGCTCAGTGTCCCGGGCCTTCGTCTCGGCAAGGATCTGCGCTCGCGACGTCGACGAGCAGCGAGCGGCCCGGGTCGATGACGGCCGTGGAATCGTCGTCCAGCCCGCCGTCCCAGCGGCCCTCGACGACGCACAGGAGCTCTCCGCGCACGAACGCGTAGACCGTGCCGTCCGGTCCGTCTGCACGGTTCTTCTGGTCGAGCGTCCATCCCATGCGTGGAAGCTCGCGATCGAGGATCGCGAGCGGATTGGGAGGCTCGTGGGTGTTCTGCCGCCATGACAGCTCGACCCGCGCCGCCGGCCGCGAGCAATACCGGTAGATGGTGTTGACCTCGCCGCGAGATCGCTGGGGAGCCAGCTTCGTCTCGCGGGCCAGCATCGCGTAGATCGAATCGGCGGCCTCGCGCGCCCCCCGCGGCACTTCGCTCCAGTCGACGCCATGGGTGCCGCCGCCGGAAGCGCATCCGCCCGCGGTGAGCGCCGACGCCAGCGCGAGCCACGTGAGCGCGCCCCGGCGCGGCGAGGCGCTCATGGGACGCTCGCGCGATCCTTGGCCCGGGATGTTTGCTGAGCAGGCGCCGGCGTGCCGGCCCGAATCCTCGCCAGGCCGAGGAGCGCCGCGGGCAGCCGCTCGATGATGTCGCTGGCCACCAGACCCGCCTGGCCTCTTTCACCCGCCGCCAGGTCTCCGGCCATGCCGTGCACATACGCGCCGAGGCGAGCGGCATCGAACGGCCAGAGTCTCTGCGCGAGCAGGGCGGCGATGGTTCCGGTGAGCACGTCGCCGGTTCCCGCGGTCGCGAGGCCCGGATTGCCGGTAGGATTCACCGCCACACGCCCGTCCGGAGCGGCGATGACGGTGGGCGCTCCTTTGAGCACCAGGGTCACCCGCCAGCGCTGCGCCCATTCCCGCGTCGCATCGATGCGTCGTGCTTCGAGATCGGCGGCCATCACGCCGGTGAGTCGCTCCATTTCACCCAGGTGCGGGGTGAGGACGCGCGGGGCGGGACCGCGCCCGATGGCCTCGGCATGTCCTTCGAACGCGTTGAGCCCGTCGGCGTCGATCACCATCGGTCGCTCGCATTCCGACGCGATGCGGCGCGCCAGCTCGGCGGCCTCGCCGTGCCGCGACAAGCCGCACCCGATCGCCATCACATCGGCGCCCGACACGCGAGCGAGAACGGGCTCGAGCGCCGCCATCGCGAGTGTGCGCTCGGCCGTCTCGGGCATCGGCAAGGTCATCTCCTCGGTGAGCTTCACCTCGAGGATGTCGTTGAGACTCTTGGGCACCGCCGCCTGGACGTACCCGGCGCCGCACCGCAGCGCGGCGCGCGCCGCCAGCGCGACGGCGCCGGTGAGGCCTACCGAGCCGCCGACCACGAGCACGCGCCCCACCAATCCCTTGTGAGCGCGCGGGTCCCGTGCGGGGAGCAGCGCCGCCACTTCCAGGGGGGTCGAGACCGAGACCGTGATCGCCGATGCCGCGACGGCGTCCGGGGCCAGCCCGATGTCGACCACTTCCAGCCGGCCGACGAATGCGCGGCCGGGATAGAGGAAGTGACCGCGCTTCGGAAAACCGAAAGTGACCGTCAGGTCCGCGCGCACCGCCCGGCGGGCGATCGCCCCGGTGTCCGCATGGACTCCGGTCGGGAGATCCACCGCGACCACGATGGTGCCTCGGTCGTCCAGCTCGCGCAGCGCGTTGACACCCTCGGCGGCGAGCGCTTCCGGGACGCCCCGCGCCCCGGTGCCGAGCAAGGCATCGATCGCGAAGTCCCATTGATCGCGCGAGCTCACGAGCCGCTCCAGCGAATCCGCGTCCTGCAGCGCCCGGAGAACGACGCGGGACGTATCGAGGCGCTCGAGGTGGAGGCGCGCATCGCCTCCGATGCGTGAAGGATCGCCGAGTATGCCGACGTGGATCTCCGCGCCGTGAGCCGCGAGGTGGCGGGCCGCCACGAAGCCGTCTCCGCCGTTGTTGCCGGTGCCGCACAGCACCAGCACGCGCATTCCCAGCAGCGAGCCGTAGGTGCGCTCCATGGCCGCGACCACGCCCAGCCCCGCGCGCTCCATGAGCGTTTCGGAGCTGGCGTGGCCTTGCTCGATCGTGGCGCGATCCAGCCGGCGCATCTCTGCCGCGGTCACCAGGAGCAGATCCGTCATGGGATCGGAATCAATGACCCTTGGCGCGGCCGCGAGCTTCTGAGGAGAGGTCGCGCACGAGGCGCCGTTTGTACTCCTCGTCGCGCTCGATGCGCTGCATCAGGTCCGGGTCGAAGGAGATGAATGGCAGGTCGAACAGTTCGGGGTCGGCTTCCTGCTCCGCGTAGATGCGCTCCTGCTCGTGACGCTGGAACGAGGCGGCCCGCTCGACGGTGTCGAACGACTTGGCGGGAGAAAAGGCTTTGTTGAAGACGTCGAAGACGTAGACATGAAAGTGGGCGTCAGGTGCGATGCCGTCCGGCGGCTGATGAACCTTGACCTTGGACGCCTTCACTTTGCCTGAGCTCATGAAACCTCCTGGGTCTGGGTGCGACCTGGAGGCTTGGGCGTGACGCCGTTCAGGCCATCGACCACCGCCAGCAGCTCCAGGACATCGTCGATCTCGAAATCCGCTCCGGAATCCTTCGTGCCGAACGTGTCGCCGTAGCGAGCGAACACCGTCTTCATCCCCAGGCTCTTGGCGCCCACCACATCGCGCTCGGGCCAGTCGCCGACCATCAGCGTCTCCTCGGCAGTGAGGCCCAGCCTGCGCAGCGCCTCGCGGAAGGGCGCGGGTCCCGGCTTGCGCTCGCCCGTGTCGTCGAACGTCACCACCACGTCGAAGACATGCTGCAGGGAGAGATCGCAGAGCCGAAGCCAGGCCTGCGCGCGGGGGGCGTCGGAGACGACGCCTAGACGGATGCCACGCTTGGTGAGCTCCAGAAGCGCGAGCTGGACGTGCGGATAGGTCTTCAGCGACGACCCGCGCGCCTTGCGATAGGCGACGATGCCGGACGCCAGGATCTTGGGATCGATTTGTCCCAGCTCGCTCTCGAGGAGCTCGTCGAACACCTGCTGGAACTCGAGGCCCTGCTCCTTGTAGATGGCATCGATGCGCGCGCGTACGGCTTCGCGGGACAGCTGGAGTCCAGCGTCGATCATGCCATCAATGGCCGCGCGGATCGCCTCCTCCTTCATCTTCATGAAGTCGGTCAGCGTGTTGTCGAGGTCGAAGATGATGGCTCGGATCACCGCGCCTCGCTCGTGGGTCTACTTGGCGGAGACGCTGAGTCCGCGCCCCAGGCTGATCTCGCCGTTGTCGATGCGGATGTTGAATCCGCAGTTCGGATTGCTACAGACCCAGGCCTTATACGTGATGGGAGCGCCGTCGCGACCATAATCGGACAGCGGAAGCAGCACGCCGTCGCGACACTTGCGGCACTCCGGGAAATGGTTGTCCATCCCGGCTCCCCTCCCCTCCAGCGTCCAAGAATCCGCGGCCGATCGCTCAATGCATTCTAGGGGAGTGACGGCGAGCAGTGTCAACCGCGACCTTCGTCCTCGAGCTGGACCAGCAGGCCATCAGCGCATCGAGTCCCGGATTCCCGTGCCCAGCGGCCAGATCGTGACGTTTCCGATCGAGACGTGCGAAGGGGCCGCGCAGGCCAGCGTGACCAGCTCGGCGATGTCCTCGGGTTCCAGCTTGCGATCGTGGTCCGCGCCGGGTGCGATCTCCTGGCCGGCCGAGTTGATCTGATGAGGGTAGACCAGCGTCACCCGGATCCGGTGTGGCTTGAGCTCCAGCGCGGCGGACTCCAGCAGCCCGCGGAGGCCCCACTTGCTCGCCGCGTAGGCCGCCGATCCGGGTTGGCCCACCAGCGCTCCCAGCGAGGCGATCCCTACCACCGTGCCACGGCCCTGAGCCTTGAGCGCCGGGATGGAATGCTTGAGCGCGAAGAAGGCGCCCTTCAGGTTCAGTCGCATCAAGGAGTCCCAGAGCGATTCCGACGTCTCCTCGATCGAGGCGCCCTGCCAGGTGCCCGCGTTCAGCACCAGGATGTCCAGGCCCGGGAGCGCTCTCACCGCCGTCTCGATCGCAGCCGCCACCTGGCTCTCTTCCGTGATGTCGGCGGGGGCGGGGATGGCGCGTGCGCCCGATCCGACGAGACCGTCGACCGCCGCGGTGAGCTCCGCCGAGGGGCGAGCCATGCATGCCACGGCCGCTCCCTCGCGCGCAAGAGCACGCGCGATGGCGAGCCCGAGCCCCCGGCTCGCGCCCGTGATCAGCGCGGCCCGGCCCTCCAGGCGAGGACTCCTGCCTCCGCCTTCGAGCTTCATCGCGCGCGCTCCGCCGCGGCCAGCAGCCCGGAGCGATCCTGGTAGGCGTGCTCGCACGGGCGGCCTTCGGCGTGCGAGTAGCGCGCTCCCGACTCGTCCATCCACACCAGCGAGGAAGAAACCGTGGCCATCAGGCCTTCATGGAGACATACCGGAGGCCCGTCGTCGCCATGCGAGCGCAGGCGCTCCCTCAGCAAGGTCTCCGCCTCTTCGCGCGACGCCGGACGCCGATCTCGCAGATCGGCGAGCAGATGAGCGGCGCGAGGCTCTTCGGGATCGTCCAGCTCGCGGTGCGTGAGGACGTGCCAGCCCGGCTCGATTCGCGCGACGCGAGGCGCCGAGGATTCCAGCGCCACCATCCAGCACGACGTCGGCGACGCGTAGACCAGGGTGAACGGGGCGTAGCTCTCGCGCGAGATCGACCTCAGCGCG
Organism: Candidatus Eisenbacteria bacterium; assembly: GCA_035712145.1. Classification (NCBI taxonomy): domain Bacteria; phylum Candidatus Eiseniibacteriota; species Candidatus Eiseniibacteriota bacterium. The sequence continues at coordinate 10,199 of DASTBI010000163.1, forward strand.
GTCTCGAGGGCCGATCTCGACAGCTCGTCCTCCGCGACGTCCGGGAGCGATGTCCCCACGGGTTCCGCGGTCGCGGCCGCCACATCGAGCGTCAGGAGTCCGCGTGAGCGGCGTGCCGGAGGCGGAGCGTGGACCAGGGGATCCCGGCGATTGAGCAGCGCGACCGCCGCGCGATCCTCACGCAGCGCCAGCCAGGTGCCGCCCGCGGAGAGGTCGCGGCCACCGGCGACGCGCGGCCGCGACATCAGGATGTCCGGCGCGACCGAGGGGCGGTCCGGTCGCTCGTCGCGATTGGCTGCCAGCAGCATCGTTCGCGGCCCGAGAACGTCGCGCGCGAGGATCAGAGTGCACACCTCGTTCACTCTAGGCGGCGTCTTGCCGGGCGTCCAGGCGGCGTGTAGTCTCGCACGGCTCAGTTCACGCGCACGGCCGACGCCTCGAGGAATTGCCGCGTTACCGATGAATCCCAAACGCCCGCGGACCGGCCCAGGCCGAGACTCCGCGTCGGGCAGCCCGAGACGCAGCGTTCCCATTGCCGCGGTCTTCCTGAGCCTCGCATTCCTGCCGGCCACGAGCCTCGCTCAGACGATCAAGCCCTGGGTGCCCCCGGCGTCGGACTCGCTCCTGCGCTGGTCGGCCGAGGCCAAGACCCGCTTCCAGACCAACCGAGGCGACTCGATCGGGGGTGAGAACTTCCACGCCTACGACCTGGTCGGGCGCATGGGGCGCAGGCTGCTGCGCTCTCTGGGGCGCGAGAACATGCGCCAGGCGAGCGCGATCAAGCCGGTGCTCGATTCGCTGGGACTCGACACCGACGTCGCCGTGGATCCCGACCTTCCCTACTTCGCTCTGCTCATGGTGCGAAATCCCTATCGCAAGAGCGCAAAGGCCGTCGGCTTCCTCTACTGGTATCGCGAGAACGACCTGCGCATGCAGGGAGCGCAATTCATCGGTGGCTGGAAACCACAGATGCGGGTCTGGTGGACAGGGGGCCAGGATGCGCCTTACTCGTGGTGTGTGCTCGACCGGAGCCGCACCTCCGATGCCTCGCTGCGACTCACGCTGTTCCGCCTTCATCCGATGGGACAGTTCTGGAACCTGGTGCAGTTCGACGACACCGGCATTCGACTCACCGATCAGGGATCGGCGACCTTCACCGACGTCAACGGCGACCAGCGGATGGAGTTCGTTCTGTGGGTTCCGTCGGCGGTCGACTCGCTGTTCGACGAATGTCCGAATTGCCCGAAGCGCATCGACGAGCTGACGTTCGTCGAGCGTCCCGAGGGGTTCCGGATTCTCGATACCCGGTTGCTGCCGACGCCTTACTCCACGTTCACCGCGTTCATCCACCTGCTGCTCGAGAACAACCGCACCCAGGCGGCACGGCTGGTCAAGAATGCCGCTCTGGTGTCGCGCGCGATCTCCGCCGGCTGGGCTTCACGCCGCGGCTGGCGCACATGGGTGGTCGAGGAAGCCGAGCCGGCGTCCCCGTGGCCCTCCTGGCTGCTGGTCCGCTTCAAGGGCCCGAACGGCGACCATCGCTACCGGGTGGACTTCGAGCTAAGCCGCGGCCGGTGGGTGATCCGCGACTGGAGCGAGCGCCAGATCAGGCCGCCGGCACCGAAGCAGACGACGCCGAAGCCAGGAGGCCGATGATGAAACGGAGCTGGGGAATCGTGTTCGTCCTGCTGGCGGCCTGGGGATGCGACCGCACGCCTCGCTTCAAGGGCGCGGAGGCGGACTCGACCGCGGCCGTTCCCGCCGACTCCGGCGCCATCTACGTGCAGATGGCTCAGGAGCAGTGGAGCGATCCCGACGGCGGCGCCATGGCGGCCGATCTGGCGGCGCGCGTGGTGCTCCAGACGCTGCGCAACCAGCCCGACCAGCCCATGGCCGAGCGCACGCGGGAGCTGATCGACTCGCTCGCTTTCGGCGCCGAGACCGCCGGGAACCGGGACCTGGTGGTGGCGAACTTCTTCGCTCGCTCGAATCCCGCCGCCGGCTCGTATCCCTACATCTTCTGGCGCGCCGGCGGGGCGACGAGGTACCAGGACCTCGACGCCGCCGGCATGAGGCTCCTCGGAGCGCTCCAGGATCCCGGCGATCCCAGCGCTTACGGGGCACGCGTCGCGGTGCTGTTCAATCGCCTCGGGCCCACGGGGCCTCAGCCTTTCGCCTTCGTCTGGCAGCGGCCGGCCGAGGCCACGAGCTGGCGCCTCCAGCAGAGCCTCGGACCCGACTCGCTCGGCGCCGTGGGCTCCGCCAAATTCGTGGAGTCTTCGGGAGACGGCGTGGTGATGGTGAGCCGGGCCACGCTTCCGGCCCGGGGGTTCGACGAATGCGCGACGTGTCCGCACATCTACCGGCTCCGGCAATTCCGCTGGGGTCCCCAAGGCCTCGTCGTCGCCAGCGAGGAGATCGAGCGCTCGCCCTACTACGCCTTCGTGCAGCTGATCCAGGCGCTCACGGCGTCGAACCACGACGAGGCAAGGCGCTGGGTCGCCGATCCTTCATTGATCGATGCCGCTCTGGCCAGCGGCTGGGGAGTATCCCGAGGCAAGTGGCGCCTGGCTCCCGGAAGCTCGCCCAACGCCCGTGACTTGCTGCTCTTCCGCGGCAACCAGGAAGCCTATCGGGTCCACTTCTCCCCCCGGGACGAATCCTGGGTGATGAGCGGCTTCGAGCCGACCAACCGGAGCATCGAGTAGGGAGCCCTCCCGCTTCCGGCGCAGTCGAATTGCCACTGCACATTTGAGCCCTGCAGGGGCTATACTGCGGACCCGCCCAGGGATGGCGGGCAGCGCCTCGGGGCGCTGAGCGAGCCACCCGAGGGAACGCCGGCCGTGCCGGCGTCTCGTGAGGAGCACGAGTGCACGCCGAGCCCCTGCGCTTCCCACCGGTTCTTTCGGTCGTCGAGAAGCCCGCCGATCTGGCTTCGGTTCTCCGGAGGCTCTCGGACCGGCCCGATCACCGTGGTGCCGTGGTCCACTGGCGGACCCTGGAACCCCGAGCCGCGCGCTTCAAAGCACTCGAACCGCCGCTCTCCGATCCGGTCGCCGGCGCGCTGGCCTCGCTCGGCATCCACCAGCTCTACCTCCACCAGGCGCAGGCCATCGAGCTGCTGCGCGCCCAGCGCGATGTCGTGGTCGTGACCGGGACGGCGAGCGGCAAGAGTCTTTGCTACCACGTGCCCGTGCTCGAGCGGCTGACCGCCGATCCCGAAGCCACGGCGCTCTATCTGTTTCCCACCAAGGCGCTCGCCCAGGACCAGCTGAAGAGCATCACCCGGCTCGCGGCGAGCCATCTGGATCTGGGGCAACGGGTGCAGGCCGGTGTCTACGACGGCGATACCCAGGTCAGCACCAGGCGCAAGCTGCGGGATTCCGCCAACGTCATCCTCTCGAATCCCGACATGCTTCATCAGGGGATCCTGCCGTCCCACCCCAAGTGGGCGCGCTTCCTGTCGCGCCTCCGCTTCGTGGTCGTGGACGAGATGCACGCGTATCGCGGCATCTTCGGCTCGCACGTGGCGAACGTGCTGCGGAGGCTCGAGCGCATCGCCACGCACTATGGCGCCGCCTTTTCGTACGCGTCGTGCAGCGCCACCATCCGCAATCCCGCGGAGCTGGCCCATGGGCTCACCGGCAGGGTGACCGCGGTGATCGACGAGGACGGCTCGCCTCGGGGACCCAAGCACTTCGTGTTCTGGAATCCTCCCTTCGTCGACGATTCGAAGGTCGAGCGCCGCTCCAGCAACGGCGACGGGAGCCGGCTGGTCGCGGAGCTGGTGGCCAGTGGTGCTGCGGTGATCGCCTTCACGAAGTCGCGGGTGGCGGCGGAGCTGGTCTATCGCTACGCACGCGAGAACCTCGAGCGCTGGGCGCCGAGCGAGGCCGGGCGCATTCGCCCCTATCGCGGGGGCTATCTGCCGGAGGAGCGCCGCTCGATCGAGCGCGCGCTGTTCTCCGGAGAGCTCAAGGCCGTGATCTCCACCAACGCGCTCGAGCTCGGCATCGACGTCGGCGGACTCGACGCGGCGATCCTGATCGGCGCGCCCCCGACGCTGGCGAGCGCGTGGCAGCAGGCGGGCCGCGCCGGCCGCCAGGGGGCGCCGTCGGTCGCGGTGCTGGTGGCCTACAACGAGACGGTGGACCAGTACCTGATGCGGCATCCGGACTACTTCTTCGGCCGGTCGCCGGAGGCCGCGGTCATCGACGCCGAGAATCCGTACATCCTCGCTCAGCAGCTCGGGTGCGCCGCCTACGAGCTTCCGCTCTCGTCCGAGGACGCGGCGCGTTTCGGGGGTCAGACGGCATCCGTTCTCGACGCGCTCGAGAGCTCGGGGGAGACCCGCTCGTTCGACGGCCGCGCCTACTGGGCCTCGGCCGAGTTTCCTGCCGCCAAGGTGAACCTGAGGACGATCTCCGACGACACGTACACGATCATGAACATGCGCGAGAACAACGCCGTGATCGGAACGGTCGACGCCATCAGCGGGCTCGAGCTGGTCTATCCCGAAGCCATCTATCTCCACGACGGGGCGACCTATCTCGTGCGCGAGCTGGATCTCGAGCAGAAGGTCGCCTACGTGGAGCCACGCGAAGTCGGCTACTACACCCAGCCGGTGCTGGAGATGCAGATCCGCGTGCGGAACCCGCTCGATCGCCGGAGCTTCTGTGACGAGACCCTCGAGCTCGGCGAGGTCACTTACGCATGGCAGACCGTGGCGATGAAGAAGGTGAAGTTCGGGACTCGCGAATCGATCGGCTATCACCCGCTCGCGCTGCCGCGGCTCACGCTCGACACGGTCGGGTTCTGGCTCGCTCCGGGGGCCGAGACCTGGGCGCAGATCGGCCGCCGTGGGGCGGGCCCCTGGGAAGCACTGGCCGGCGTGAGGAACCTGTCGATCACCTTGCTCTCGATGATGACGATGTGCGACCCGTCCGACCTCCAGGGCGTGCTCGACTCGTCGAACCTGGGCCGGCCGACTTTGTTCCTCTTCGACCGCTATCCAGGCGGGCTCGGCTTTTCCGAGCAGGGCTTTGCCCGCGCCGAGGAGCTGGCGAAGGCGGCGCTCGAGCACGTGCGCTCCTGTCCCTGCGATACCGGATGTCCCTCCTGCGTCGGCCTTCCGGTGCTGCGGCCGGCGCAGCAGCAGGATCCCGACCTCTCACGCGCCCGCGCCGTGCCCAGCAAGGATGCCGCGCGCGCGCTGCTCGAGATCTGGTGCGCCCGCCAGGGAGACCAGGCTCCTTGATCGGGGGCAGCCTCCTGCGCGTGCGCCTGGCTCAGCTGGCGCGCGAGCGACGCTCAGGAGGACGAGTCGAAATCCCTGCCAGCCCCACGCCGCCCCCGGTGCTCAGCATTCACGCGATCGGCGTAGAGGGTTATCTCCCGGGAGGCGAGTGGCGCGACGAGCGCGGAGCGGTGTTCGTCCACGAGCGAATGCGCTCCGAGATCGAGCGTCCCCGCGCCGACTGGAGTCTTCTCGACGCGCCTCCGGAAGAAGAGGAAGCGCTGCGTGTCGTGCGCGATCTCGACTTCAGGCGAGTCCTTTTCCTCGATCTCGAGACCGGCGGCTTCTCGGGAAGCCCGGTGTTCCTGGCGGGAACGATGCGATGGAACGGATCCGACTTCGTGCTGCGGCAGTACTTCGCCCGCCATTACGGAGAGGAAGCTTCGTTGCTCCGCGCTCTCGCGCAGATGGCGCGAGATTTCGACGCCCTCGTGAGCTTCAATGGCAAGTCGTACGACGTGCCGTTCCTCCGTGACCGCGCCCGCGTCCATGCGGTGGCTCTCACGCTTCCGGAGTTCCACCTGGATCTACTCCATCCGGCAAGGCGGCGCTGGCGAGGGCGCTGGATGGACTGCAGGCTCCAGACCCTCGAGCTCTTCGTATGCCGGCGCCGGCGGTCGGGCGATGTCCCGAGCGACGAGGTCCCCTCCCTCTACCACGACTTCGTCCGCCGAGGAGATCCTTATCGCCTGCTCCCGGTCTTCCACCACAACCTCTTGGATGTCATCACCATGCACGGAATTCTGCGGGCCCTGTGCCGGCCCCTCGAGGCCGTGCCTCCCCCAGGGTGGACCCTGGGGAGCCAGGCCTGAATTTCGACCTGGGATGCATTGACAGTTCGTTGACACACCGAGGGGCCATACCTATAATTCCGGCCTCGCAAGCGTGGTTCGATTCATCCTCGAGTGTCTTCGTGCACCTCTCCCTTACTGGCAACCGTGAGGTCCTCACCGCCCCCCACCTCGTGATCTGAGTTCGCTCCGGCGCTGCCCTTGCCGGAGTTTTTCGTTTTCCCTGCACCGCTGACTGGCGTACCTGGAGGTGGATATCGCGTCATGGCTACGATCGAAGACAAGACCATCAAGTGTGTGGATTGCGGTGAAGAGTTTCTGTTCACGATCGGGGAACAGGAGTTCTACCGGGACCACGGACTGACTCACGCCCCGACCCGCTGCCGCAACTGCCGTGAAACCCGCAAGGCCAAGCGAACCAGTCATGGCACGGGCGGCGCGCGCCCCTCGGGCGCCGTGCGTGAGATGTTCAAGGCGGTCTGTGCGGAGTGCGGCTCCGAGACGATGGTGCCGTTCTCACCGACCTCGGGAAGGCCGGTCTACTGTCGCAACTGTTTCCAGAGTCATCGTCCGGCCATGGCTCGCGCCGGCGCTGCCTCGCGCAACACGACGATGACCCCGCGCCCCGTCCACGCCGGCGGCGGCGGCGGCGGCGATGGCCGTCGCCAAGGGGCGGTCAAGTGGTTCAACTCCAGCAAGGGATTCGGCTTCATCCAGACGGAGCAGGGAGAGGATCTGTTCGTCCACTTCTCCGCCATCCAGTCGGATGGCTACCGGAGCTTGACAGACGGCGACCGCGTCGAGTTCGATGTGGTCGAGAGCAACAAGGGGCGCCAGGCCGCCAACGTCATCAAGGTCTGAAGCAAGCTTCCGCCGACAAGTCAGGAAGCCTCTGCACGTGATCGTGCGGGGGCTTTCGACTGGGGGGCCACGTCGGAATGCTGGAAACCGTCAAGACGTTCACCGCACTCAGCGAGGAGTTCGTCGAGCTGTACATGCGGCACCACCCGGTGCAGGCAACGCTGGCGGGCATCCACGACTACGACGAGAAGCTCCCCGACGATTCGCCCGCCGGTATTCGCGAGCGCATCGCCTGGCTTCGCGATCTCGAGCAGCGGCTGGTCGCCTCGGTCCCCTGGCAGGAGCTCCCCGTCGAGCAGCGTGTCGACTTCGGGCTCCTGCGCTCGCGGCTCGGCGCCATGCGCGCGGATCTCGAGGAGATCAAGCTGCACGCCCGCAATCCCGCGATCTATCCCGAGACGGCCCTGACCGGCATCTTCCTGCTGATGGCCCGGCGCCACGCTCCGCTGGAGGAGCGCAAGGAAGCGATCCTGGCCCGCCTGCTCGCGGTTCCGGACTACCTCAAGGTGGTGCGCGCCAACTTCGAGCAGGTTCCGGACACCTTTCTCGGCACGGCGTCGGAGATCACGCTCAGCGCGCCGGCGTTCGTCGACGACGTCACGCGGACGCTGGTGAAGTCGTTTCCGAGCGAGGCGGAGCGCATCGAGCACGCGGGCTCCCGCGCGCGCGTGGGCTTCCTCCAATATCAGGAGTTCATCGATCGCGACCTGGAGGCCAAGGTCGGCGGCACGTTCGCGATCGGCGAGCGTTGGATGAACTTCAAGCTCGAGCGCGAGCACCTGCTCGGCATGGACTGCACGGCGCTCGAGGCGATGGGCCGCGAGCACGTCGAGAGCACCCGCAAGCTGCTCGAAGCCGAGGCCGCCAAGCTCGATCCCGTGCGCTCGTGGCGAGATCAGATCGCCGAGGCCAAGAAGCGGCACCCTGAACCGCTACGACTTCGTGAAGCTTACGAGGCCGAAGTGTCCCGCGCCCGGCAGTTCGTCGCCGAGCAGGGCATGATTCCGATTCCCGAAGGGGAGAAGCTCGAGGTCATCGACACGCCGCTCTTCCTGCGCGCGACCACGCCTTACGCCGCCTACCTGTCGCCGGCGCCGTTCGACGAGGACCAGACCGGCTATTTCTTCGTCACGCCCATCGACAACACGCGCCGCAAGGAAGAGCAGGCCCAGCAGCTCGAAGGACACTGCTACGCGGGGCTTCCGCTCACCACGGTCCACGAGGCCTACCCGGGCCACCACCTCCAGCTCGTGCACGCCAACCGCTCCAGCTCACGGCTGCGTCAGCTGGCCGACAGCAACGTGTTCGCCGAGGGATGGGCGCTCTATTGCGAGGAGCTGATGCACGAGCACGGCTACTACCTCGACGCCGTGACGCGGCTCTATCAGCTCAAGGACCTCTTGTGGCGCGCCTGCCGCGTGGTCATCGACGTCGGCCTCCACACCGGCAAGATGACCTTCATGCAGGCGGTGGACTACCTGGTCGAGCAGGCGATGGTCGAGCGCTTCAATGCCGTCATCGAGGTCAAGCGCTACACCATGACGCCCACGCAGCCCAGCAGCTACCTGGTCGGCAAGGTGCAGATCCTCGCGCTGCGGAGCGAGGCGCAGAAGAAGCAGGGATCCCGCTTCGACCTCGCGCGCTTCCACGAGCAGCTGCTCGCCATCGGCACGCTGCCGCTGGGCCTGGTGCGCGAAGAGCTGTTCACCAAGCTCACCTAGTCAGCGCGCCGCGATCACGTCCCCGGGCATGACCGGGATCGGGCACAACCGATCCGCGCCCTGGATCCAGGGATAGGTCTTCCGGCCTCCCACCGGCTTGAGCCGCGATGACGTCGCGGTCGCCGACTCGCTCAGGTTCACGCGCGGGATGCTCGCGGCGAATTTGGCGTTGACGGCATCGATCATCAAGTTGGCGAGAAAGCCGTGCGCCAGATCGGTAGGATGAACGCCGTCGAGGCTGAACAGCCCTCCAGTGACGAAATCGGTCGTGTAGTCGTGCCCGGCGAAGGAAAGCCCCTCGGTCGCGGCGTCATGCAGCAACCCGTTCAGGTCGACCACGGCTGCGCCTCGTTGGTTCGCGTGGAAGCGAATCGTGTCGTTGAAGGCAGCGACCGCAGCCTGAATGGAGGCTCCCTCCAGAGCGTTCAGGACTTGGCTGTTGAGCAACGGGCGGCCGTTTCCAGGGGCGGTAGGATTGATGTAGTTGTAGGCCCCGACCGGGATGCCCGCGCCGACCGCGAGCGAATCCGCGGCGCGTAGCAACACCAGATCCGCAGGAGCCAGCGGACCGTCCGGGCCGATCAAGGGAACGGGCTGACCAGTGGTCAGACTGACGGTGAGCGGAGGAAAGGTGGTGAAGAAGGGGATGGTCGTAACATCGGGCACGGTGAAGAGCGCAAGCTTGGCTTGGGGTGTCACGACGCGGATCGAATCGAGCATGGCTCGGTAGTAGAAGCCGAACGCCTGCGGGCTGAGGATCGGAGTGCCGATGCCACTGGTCGCGGCGCCCAGCACTTCACCCGATCCGTATTCGATGCTGATGAAAGTCGGATCATGGCCCAGCACCTGCTGCACGATCGTGCCTCGATGGCGGACGATGTTCTCGAACTGCTCGATTCGCTCCAGATTGAGCCCGACGTAGTAGTTCGTGCTGTCCGTCGCGTCGGCGACGATGGCAGAAGACACGGCCATGTTGTGGTAAGACGTCGGCTGGCCGACGTTGGTGAACGTGCCCTGGGTGCGCCCCGCTCGGCTGATGATCAGCGGGTTCAGCGACACGATGCGAAGCAGCGGCGGCACCCCATCGGCACTGACGCTCGGAATCGTGAACGCCGAGGCGTCGGCCTGGCGCGCGAAGAGATAGGCATAGCTCTTGGTCTGGTGATGCTGGACCAATCCGCCCGACTGCCATCCCGCGGTGATGCTGGTGCCCATCGCCACGTAGGTGCTGAAGTTGGCGCGCCCGCTCTGCGCCTGGGGCTGGGTGATGGGGTCGAGCTTTCCGCAAGCCGCGAGCGCCGCGCCGCAAAGCAGTCCGGCCGCGAGCCAAAGATACGTGCGTGTCTTCATGGCTTCTCCGTCCGCTACCAGCGGAAGCCTACGTTGAGCCCGAAGGCGTTCACGTAGGTCTTGTATTCGCCGTCATAGCCGTCGCGATTGACGCCCTCGGTCGAGCGCTGCTCGGTGATGATCCCCAGGTTGTAGAGATCGACGGTCACGCCGTTCCAGGGCTCGAACCCGGCGCCGAGCGCGATCCCGTGCCGGCGCGTGTCGGGCAGAAGCGGACTCACCGATTCGGCGGGGGCGGCCTCCTGCTCGTAGTAGTAGCCGAAGCGGTAGCTCCATGACGCGAGCCGGTGCTCGGCCCCGAGCCGGATCGCGAGCGCGTCATCGTAGTCTTCGATGATCGTGCGGTTGGCCGACGGCGTCTGCTCGAACTCGAGCGGCAGGTCGCTGAACAGGGACCATTCGGTGAACACCACGCTGGTCTCGAGCGTCCAGTTGGCCGGCGTCCACGCCACGCCCGCCGCCCAGATCGCCGGGAAGCGCAGCACGGTGCTCACGCCCTGATCGGGCGGCAGGCTGGCGGCCACCGCGGCGTCGAAGGTCGGATTGCCGGTCAGGATCTGCTCGAAGTCCGCGTCGCCCGAAGGCTTGGTGATGATCTTGCCCCGGTACGTCGCCCCCGCGCGCCACTGGTCGCTGGGCTTCACCGAGATCGCGGCGCCCCAGCCGTATCCCGGCTCCCAGTCGGACTCGAGCTCCGCGGACGCCACGTCGGTCTGCGCCCCGCCACCGCCCGGAATCGGCTGGAGGAGCCGGTTCTGGAGCTCGACCTTGGAGAACAGGATGTTTCCGACCGCGGCGAGGCTCACCGTCGGCGTCACCTGGTACGCCGCCGTGAAGCCGAGGTTCGCAGTCTGGAGCTGGGCCTCGGTGACGATGTAGCGGCCCGTGAAGGTATCGGGATCTTTCCAGTCGACGCCCAGCCCGTAGGGGCTGTAGAGCCCGGCACCGGCTGCCCACTGCTCGCCGATCGGCCGCGCGTAGAAGAGCGCGGGGATCACGAACATGTTCGCGTCCATCTCCTCGGTGACCCCGAAGCCCGGATAGGGATTCACCCCCGCGAAGCTCGTGAACGGCGTGAGCACGGATCCGCCGAGGTACCAGGAGCCGCGCTCGTCGGCTTCGTCCTCGCGGACGATCCGGGTCAAAGCCGCGGCGTTGTAGTACAGCGCGGAAGGGTCATCGACCGAGGCCGTGCCCGCTCCCGCCATGCCCATCACGGCGGCGCCGGCTTCGTAGAGGCCATAACCGGCCGCCCGAGCCGTGACCGGGATTCCGAGTCCGAGTGCCAGAGCGGTCCATCTCCACCAACGTCGCACCCGCATGGCTGCTCCTTCTCCTCCGCCGCCGCTCAGGAAGCTGCACTGGCCTGAGGACTACGGTAGAGGCGCTCGATCACGGGGGCGAATCGCTCCATGATGATTCGCCGCCGAACCTTGAGCGTGGGCGTGAGCTCACCAGCCTCCTGGGTCAGCTCGCGATCGAGCAGAGCGAATTGCTTGATCTGCTCGAAACGGGCGAGTCCTTCGTTCACTCCGTCGATCACGGATTGATAGAGTGACCGGACTTCCGGACGCTCGAGCAGCTCGGCCACCGAACCCGCGGTCCAGCCGTGCAACTTCGCCTCGGCTTCGAGATTGCCGAAGTTGGGCACGAGCAGGCAGACCACGAACGGGCGCCGGTCTCCGAGCATCACCGCCTCGCTGACCCACTTGGTTGCTTTGAGCTTCGCCTCCAGCGGCTGAGGCGCGATCTTCTTGCCCCCCGCCGTGACCAGCAAGTCCTTGAGCCGGTCGGTGATCACCAGATACCCCTCGTCGTCGAGGTGGCCGATGTCGCCGGTGTGGAACCAGCCGTCGCGAATGGCGTGGCGCGTGGCTTCCTCGTTTCTGAAGTATCCCTTCATCACGTGCGGGCCCCGGGTCAGGATCTCGCCTTCGTCTCCAATCCTGACTTCGACGCCTGGAACCGGCGGACCGACCGCGCCCGGCTTCTCACGGCCCGGCGGATTGAGACAGATCACCGGCGACGTCTCGGTGAGGCCATAGCCTTCCTGCACCGGAATGCCCACAGCGAAGAAGAACTCGAGCACCTTGGGGGCCAGCGGCGCGCCGCCCGAGATGCAGCGCACGAGCTTGCCGCCGACGCGCGCGCGGATCTTGGCGCCGACCAGGCGGTCGGCGACACGGGCTTGCACGGCGGTGAGGCCGGAGAGGGAGCGCCGCTCGAAATGGGCCCGCGCGCTCAGCACGCCCTTTTCGAGTCCCCAGTGGAAGATCGCCTGGCGGAGCGGAGGCTGGGTGCGCGCGTTGTCCATGACGCGTGCGTAGACCTTTTCGAAGAAGCGCGGCACGCCACACAAGGTGGTCGGCTGGACCTCCATGGCATTGGCCGCCACGGTGTCCATGCTCTGGGCGTAGGCGATGCTGACGCCGCGCGCGAGCATCGCGTAGAGGCCGGCCATCCGCTCGAAGATGTGACACAGCGGGAGGAACGAGAGGCAGCGGTCGGTCGGCTGGAGGTTCACGACCTGCAGGCACGCGGCCACGTTGGACACGATGTTCGAGTGGATCAGCATCGCCCCCTTGGGCTCGCCGGTGGTGCCCGAGGTGTAGATGATGGTGGCGAGATCGTCGGGGCGCACGGCGGCGGCCGCCGCTCGGAAGGCATCGGGCGCCTGCGCACGCAGACCGTTTCCCCGCTCCATCACGCTGGCGAACGACCGCACCCGGTCCTGCGCCTTGGCGGAGTCCATCGTCACCAGCGCATCGACCGCCATACCCGACGTCGCCTCCAGCATCTTGCCGAGCAGCTCGGGCGTGGACACGACCAGGACCTTGGCGCCAGAGTTCTCGATCAAGAAGCGGATCTGCGGGGCAGTGAGCGTGGGGTAGATCGGCACCGTGACGCCGCCGAGACCGAGCGTGGCCAGATCGGTCAAAGGCCACTCGTAGCGATTCTCGGACAGGAGGGCCACGCGATCGCCCTTCGAAACACCGAGATCGCGCAGACCGAGCGCCAGCGCTTCGACGTCGGCGAGCGCCCGGTCGGCAGAGATCGATTCCCATCCCTGTGACCCGCGGCGCATGAACTGGTCGGGTTTCCGGTACGTGGAGACACAATCGAGAAACAGGCCGATCAAGGTCTCGGCAGCCATGGTTCCCTCCGACAGGCGCTGCGCGGAAGCTGTGTCGAGCGAGGCGGGATGGACGTCAGGCGTAGCACCGGTGGAACCACCGGGCAAGACGAATCTGACGCCCGGCTTCGTTGACTTGCTCAGCAGCCTGGGCCAAAGTCCGCTGATCGTGCGCGGGCATGCACGGACGCAAATGCCAAAGTCCCGAGTTCGGAGAGCGGTGAGCCAGCGGCGCCTGACGGCGACGCTCGGGCTTCTCGTGGCCTTCGTGGCTCCTGCGGGGGCCAACGATGATCTCGAGCGCGGGGATCAGCTCTATGCCCGGAGTCAGCTGGCGGAGGCGCGTCAGGCGTACCAGACCGCACTCGCCGCCGACCCCAATGGGTTCGAGGCGCTCTGGCGGCTGGCTCGAGTCGAGTCGGAGCTCGGCGAGGACAGTCGCGGCGAAGCGCAGCGGCAGATGAACGCGGCGGCCGTGGAGCACGCGCGCGCGGCTGTGAAAGCGGCGCCGGAGAGCGCCCAGGGACACGTCTGGCTGGCGGTGGCGCTTGGCCGGCAGGCGCTCAAGGAGGGACCGAAGACGCGTCTCGCACTCTCGCGTGAGATCAAGTCGGAAGTCGATCGAGCGATCGCTCTCGACCCAGGCATCGCCCGTGCCTATCACGTGCGCGCGATGTGGAACCGCAAGCTCACGACGCTGAACTTCGTCGAGCGGAGCGTCGCCAATACCGTCCTCGGCGGGGTTCCCAAAGGCGCTTCCATGGAGAATGCGGTGCGAGATCTGCGGAAGGCCGTGGAGCTCGAGCCCGACTACATCAACCACCGGCTCGAGCTCGGCCGCACCTACATGATGCTCAAGGATCACGACAAGGCGCGCCGCGAGCTGGAGAAGGCCGTGGCCCTGACGCCCGGCGCCAGCGCGCGGGATCCCCGGTACCAGGCGGAGGCCAGGGAGCTGCTGGCCAAGCTGGGACGAGATTAGCAGCCGGCCGAGCATGGGCGCCGTGTGGCTTCTGTCAGGCGTGAGAACTCCGTTCGTCAAGGCGGGCGCTGCCTTTCGCGACACGCCGGCCTACGAGCTGGGCCGCGTCGCGGTCGGCGAGGCGATCGCGCGGGCCGAGCTCGATCCCGGAAGCCTCGATGAAGTCATCCTCGGCAACTGCGCGCAGCCCGCCGAAGCCGCCAACGTGGCGCGCATCGTCGCGCTCCGCGCCGGCGTTCCGGATCCCGTGCCCGCGGTGACGGTGCATCGCAATTGCGCCTCCGGCATGGAGTCCGTGGCCACCGCGATCCAGCGCATCAAGGCTGGCGACGCCCGGCTCATCCTCGCCGGTGGCACCGAGTCGATGAGCCAGATTCCGCTGCTCTACTCGTTCGAGTACGGCGCGTGGCTGGAAGGCATGATGCGCTCCAAGTCGCCGCTCCAGCGCCTTCGCGCCTTCACCCGCTTTCGCCCGCACATGCTGCGGCCGCGCATCGCGCTGGCCGAAGGACTCACCGACCTGGTGTGCGGCCTCAACATGGGGCAGACGGCCGAGCGCGTGGCGCAGGAATTCAAGATCGGTCGCGACCGCCAGGACGCGTACGCCTTGCAGAGTCACCATCGCGCGATCGCGGCTCGCGAGCGGCTGCGCGAGGAGATCGTTCCGGCGTTTGCGGGAAAGCGTTCCGACCCCATCGTCGACGACATCGGACCGCGCGAGAACCAGACGCTCGAGGCGCTGGCGAAGCTGAAGCCGTACTTCGACCGCAAGAACGGCACCGTGACGGTGGGCAACGCATGTCAGGTCACGGATGGCGCGGTCGCCCTGCTGGTGGGTGACGACGCCATGGCGTCGCGCTGGCCCACGCCGCCGCTGGCGCGGATTCGGGCGCATGCGTTCGCAGGCCTCTCGCCGGCGCGCATGGGGCTGGGCCCCGTGTTCGCGTCGGCGAAGGCGCTGGCCCGGGCAGGGCTCGAGCTCTCGGATTGCGAGCTGTTCGAGATCAACGAAGCGTTCGCCGCCCAGGTGCTGGCTTGCGTCGAGGCCGGCCAGTCCGCGTCGTTCGCGCGCGACGAGCTGTCGCGCGACCGCCCGCTCGGCGAGTTCCCGCTGGACCGCCTGAATGTGAACGGCGGCGCGATCGCGCTGGGCCATCCGGTGGGCGCGAGCGGCGCACGGCTCCTGCTCACGCTCGCGCTCGAGCTCCGGCGCCGCGGCCAGAAGCGCGGTCTCGCGAGCTTGTGCGTGGGTGGAGGCCAGGGCGCCGCGTTCGTCCTGGAACGCGACTGATGCCGGTCTTCCACCTCGACCGCAAGGACCGAGGGATCGTTCATCTCGTCATGGATCACCCCGCGCGCCGCGTCAACGTGCTCGACGTGGAAGCGCTCGACGATCTTGGAAGGACGCTCGAAGATCTGTCCTCCATGGCCGATCTCCAGGGCGTGGTCCTGCGATCCGGCAAACCCGGCAGCTTCATCGCCGGCGCCGACGTCCAGGCGATTGGCTCCATCACCGACCGTGACGAGGTGCTGCAACTCGTGCGCCGTGCGCACGCGGCCTTCGGAAAGCTCGCGAGCTTGCCGTGTCCGACGGTGGCCGCGATCGACGGCGTGTGCCTGGGTGGAGGAACCGAGCTCGCGCTGGCATGCGACTCGAGGATCGCGAGCGAGGAGCCACGCACGCAGATCGGCCTGCCGGAGGTGCTGCTCGGCATCTTTCCCGGCTTCGGCGGCAGCCAGCGCCTCCCGCGGCTCATCGGCCTTCCCGCGGCGCTCGACCTGATCCTCACCGGGCGGGCGGTCGACGCCCGCCGCGCCGAGAAGATGGGGCTGGTGGCGCGCGCGGTGCCCGCGGCCTGGCTGATCGAGCACGCTCACCGACGTCTCGAGGCGCTCGCTCGCCGGCCGAAGGGCCGCCGCAGAGATGCCTACCGGCCGCGCGGGTTCGGGGCCTGGTTCCTCGGCTCGACGCCGTTCGGCCGCACGCTCGTGCTGTCGCGCGCACGGGGGATGACGCGAGCGCGCACCGGCGGCAACTATCCCGCGCCGGTGGCGGCGATCGAGGTCATCGAGCGCACGCTCCATCTCCCGATCCAGGCCGGTCTCGAGATCGAGGCATCGCGGGTGAGCGACCTCGTCATCGGACCGGTGTGCAAGAACCTGGTGCGCATCTTCGAGCTGTCCGAGGCGGCGAAGAAGGACGCCGTCGGAAGCGATCCCAAGGCCCAGCCGCGCCCGGTCGATCGCCTGGCGCTGATCGGAGCGGGCATCATGGGCGGCGGAGTCGCCGAGCTCGCCAGCCGGCACGGCATCCAGGTGCGAATGCGCGACCTCAGCATCGAGGCTCTGGCGCGCGCGCTGCGCACGGTGCGCTCGCTGATCGACGAACGCGGGCGCAAGAGGCGGCTGGCCGCGCGGGAGCGCGACGCCCAGATCGCGCGCATCCTGCCGACGACGGAACTGAGTGGATTCGGCGCCGCGGACTTCGCGCTCGAAGCGGTGGTCGAGGATCTGGAGATCAAGCGCCGGGTGCTGGCCGAGCTGGAGGTGAGGGTTCGCGAAGACTGCGTGCTCGCCACCAACACGTCCTCGCTTTCCGTGACCGAGCTGGCGCGAGGGCTCGCCCGTCCGGAGCGCCTTTGCGGCTTCCACTTCTTCAACCCCGTCCACCGAATGCCGCTGATCGAGGTCGTGCGCGGCGAGCAGACGGCGGATCAGGCGCTGGTCACCGCCGTGTCGCTGGCCCGGCGTCTGGGAAAGACACCGGTCGTGGTGAAGGACGCTCCGGGCTTCGTGGTGAACCGGATCCTGATGCCTTATCTGCGCGAGGCCACCTGGCTTCTCGAGGAGGGTTACTCGGTCGTCGACATCGACGCGGCGATGCGCCGCTTCGGCATGCCGATGGGACCGTTCGAGGTGGTCGACGAAGTGGGGCTCGACGTCGCGCAGAAGGTGGCGGGCGTGCTGAGCCGGGCATTCCCGTCGCGCATGTCCACCTCACCGGAGCTCGAGAAGATGGTGGCCGCCGGTCGCTTGGGCCGGAAGAACGGACTCGGCTTCTACCGCTACAGCGGCGCCAGGCGCCTCCCCGACCCTGATCTGCGCGCCACGCTGGGGCTCACTCGCCAGCGCCGGCCCCAGACGCTCGAGACCATCTCGGAGCGGCTCGTGCTCGTGATGGTGAACGAGGCGGCCCGGTGTCTCGAAGAGGCCGTGGTCCCCGATGCGGGCAAGGTCGACCTGGCGATGATCTTCGGCGCCGGTTTCCCGCCGTTCCGCGGCGGCCTCCTGCGTCACGCCGACGCCTTCGGTCTGGCGCGCGCCGAACACAGGCTGATCGCGCTCCGCGCCGAGAAGGGCGACCGCTTCGAGCCGGCGGCGCTGCTGTCCAGGCTCGTGGCCCAGGGCGGTACCTTCACTGCGCCGACCGTCACGAGCTAGACCTCGAGCACCAGGACCGGCGGGGATCGAGCGTCGGGGTTGAGCTCGTCCGGCACGAATGTCGTCACGCTTCGCGTCCCGCGCCGGGGAGTGAGATGGCCGCGCTTCGCACGACCTCACGGCTCCGCCACAACGCGTAAGCGGCAGGAATCGCCAGCATCGTGAGGAACATGCATGCCCACAACCCGCCGACGACCGGTCCCGCCGTCCGCGCCGTGATGTCGGCTCCGACTCCTCCCTCCCACAGCAGCGGCATGAGTCCGAGCACGGTCGTCGCAACCGTCATCACCAGCGGCCGCGCATTCCTGGCCGCCCCTTCGACGACCACGGACGTGACGTCCTCCGCCGTCCGGACGCGTCCTTCCTGCCGGGCGCGGAGGAATGCCTCGTCGAGATAGACGACGATCACGATGCCGGTCTGGGCAGCGAGGCCGGCCACGGCAATCAGACCGACCCACACGGCCGTCGACAGGTTGTAGCCCATGAACGACAGGAGCCACACGCTGCCCGCGAGGGCGAACGGCAGACTGAGGAGGACGAGAAACGTCTGCGGCCATCCGCGCACGGAGAGGTAGAGCAATGCCACGATGAGGACCAGCGTCAGTGGGAGCACGATCCGCAGCCGCGACTCCATCTCGGCCATGAACTCGTACTGGCCGGTCCATTGGAGTCGGTAGCCGGCCGGCAGCGCCAGGCGTTCCGCGACCAATCGCTTTGCGTCGTGGACCCATCCGCCGAGATCGCGGCGAGAGAGATCGATGTCCGCGAAGACGTAACCCACCAGCACCCCATTCTCGTCCTTGATCATGGGCGGACCGTTGACCACCCGAACGTCCGCCAGAGCGCCAAGCGGCACGGCGGCATTCGGCTGCCGCCAGCGATCGGCATCGTCCGCTTCCGAGCCTGCGCCTCGCATGGAGGCTGCTTGGGACATCCCTGTTCCTGCGGACATCTTCGAAGACGGGCTGTTTCCTCCCATGCCCGAGCCGCCCATCCGGCCTGACCCCACTCCCGATTGACCGGCCATTGCACCCGAATTCGAAGTCCCGCGACCGGTGCTGCCCGGCTCGGGCTCCGCAATCGATTCGCTCGAGGGGACCGGAACCAGGATGCTCCGGATCGCCTCGGGATCGGCGCGGTAGTCGGCTGCGTAACGAAGGTTGACCGGGAAGCGTGACCTGCCCGAGATGACCGTGGACACGCCCATTCCTCCGATTGCCCCTTCCACGACGTCGTGGACCTGGCGCATGGTCAGGCCGTAGCGGGCGATGGCCTTTCGGTCGGCGACGACGTCGATGTACTCGCGTCCCGACTGGCGTTCGGCGAACGTGCTGCGCGTCCCTTGCACCTCGCGCAGGAGACCTTCGAGCGCGATCGAAACTCTCTCGATCTCCGCCAGGTCGCTTCCGAGCACCTTGATGCCAGCCGGGGTCCGCACTCCGGTGGTCAGCATGTCGATGCGCGTGCGGATCGGCGGCGAGATCGCCATTTGGTAGCCCGGCATGCGGAGCGCGAGGTCGAGGTCGCGGGCCAGCTCGGGGAGCGTGCGGCGCCGGCGCTCGGGCCAGACCGCCCGGAGGGGCGCCGCGAGAAATTGCGGGGCCCAGGTGCTGTACCATCGTCGCGTCGTCACGAGCGGCCAGTCCTTCCGAGGCCGCAAGGCGACCACCGATTCGATCATGTCGAGCTGCGCGGGATCGGTGGCGGTCTCCGCGCGCCCGGCCTTGCCATGCACCGAGGACACCTCGCCGAAACGCTTGATCACCCGATGCTGTGCAGTGAGCGCTTGGCGGGCGGCCTCGATCGAGATGCCCGGGAAGGTCGTCGGCATCACCAACAGGGATCCCTCGTCGAGCGGCGGCATGAACTCCGATCCCAGTCTCAAGTAGAGCGGCACCGTTGCCACGATGGCCGCGGCCGCTGCCGCGACGACCAGCCTGCGGCGGCGAACCGCCCATGCCACCAGCGGCCGGTAGGCGCGCTGCAGGAACCGGGCGACCGGGTTCTCGGCGGCCGTCCGGAAGCGCCCGCGCAGGAGCACCACCATCAGAGGCGGCGCAAGGGTGATCGAGAGGATCGACGCCGCGAACATCGCGAACGTCTTGGTGAACGCCAGGGGCTGGAACAGGCGGCCGGCTTGCCCGGCGAGTGTGAAGATGGGGAGGAAGCTGACGGTGATGAGCAGCAGCGAAAAGAAGATGGGCCTGCCGACCTCCTTGCACGCATCGACGATGATGCGCTGTCGATCCTCGCCCGGAGCGGCCCTGGCAAGCCGGACGTGGGCGTTCTCGATCAGCACGATCGCCGCATCGGCGAGCTCGCCGACCGCGATGGCGATCCCACCCAGGGACATGATGTTGGACGTGAGGCCCAGGTAGTACATCGGGATGAACGAGAGCAGCACCGACAGCGGCAGGATGATCATCGCCACGAGGGCGGATCGCGCGTGGAACAGGAACACGAGGCAGACGAGCGCGATGATGATCCCCTCTTCGATCAGCGTGTTCCTGAGCGTTTCGATCGACCCGAGGATGAGCTCCGAGCGGTCGTACGTCGGCACGAGCCGGACTCCGGCGGGCAGGCTCAACTCCGCGATCTGTTTCTCGAGCGCCTGGATGACCCTCAGGGCGTTGGAGCCGATGCGCATCACGACGATGCCGCCCACAGCCTCGCCGCGGCCGTTCAAGTCGGCGGCGCCCCGCCTGATCTCGGGACCGAACTGCACCCGGGCAACGTCGCGGAGGCGGATGGGCGTCCCACCCGGGCCCACCGCGACCACGCTCTCCTCGAGATCCGCGAGGCTGTCGACGTAGCCACGTCCCCGCAGGACGTATTCCCGGCCGGCGAGCTCGAGAACCCGAGCGCCCACCTCCGAGTTGGCCTCGCTCGCCGCCCGCGTGATGTCGGCGAGAGTCAGGCCGTAGGACACCAGCCTGTCGGGGTCGAGCACGATCTGGTACTGGCGTTCGAACCCGCCCAGCGAAGCAACCTCGGCAACGCCGCCGACCGCCTGAAGGGCAGGCCTGACCGTGAAATCCTGAAGCTCCCGCAAGCGCGCCAGGTCGAGCCGGCGCGTCGTGTCCACGAGCACGTATTGGTAGATCCAACCCACGCCTGAGGCGTCGGGGCCGAGGACTGGCGTCACGTTCGGCGGCAGGAACTGTTGGACCCTGCCGAGCTGTTCCAACACGCGGGTACGGGCCCAGTAGATCTCGGTGCCTTCGTCGAAGATGGCGTAGACGAAGCTCATCCCGAACATCGAGTAGCCACGGACCGTGCGAACGCCAGGCGTGCTCTGGAGCGCGCGGACCATCGGGTACGTGATCTGGTCCTCGACCAGGTCCGGACTGCGGCCCATCCACTCCGTGAATACGATCACCTGCGGATCGGAGAGGTCGGGGATGGCATCGAGCGGCGTCTTGCGCATCGAGTCGAACGCCCAGAGCGCCGCCACGAGAACGGCCCCGAACACGACCCAGCGGTGTCGCGCGCTTCCTTCGATGATGCGCTCGATCATGGGTCGTTCCTCCGCTGGTAGCCCTCCCTCTGATCGGAGGACTTCGTTTCGGAGCGGCTCCCGTGCTCTCCGTGTGCCGTGCCTGCCCCTCCGGACGCGCGGAGCCGGCTTTCGGAGTCGATCAGAAAGACGCCTGCGGAGACGACTTCATCGCCGACGGCGAGGCCGGTGCGGACCTCGATCCGATCCGCCAGCCGCGTGCCCACCTGAACGCGTCGGGGCACGAACCGTCCTTCTCCCGCCTGCACGAAGACGAACTGCTCGCGACCGGTGTCCACCAGAGCATCGCGCGGGATGACCAACGCCTGCCGCGGCTCGGTGCTGAACTCGGCGGTGCCGTACAAGCCGGGACGCAGGCTCCCGCTCCGGTTGTCGACTCCGAAACGAACTCGCAGCGTCCGAGTCCGCTCGGAGATCGTCGGGGCCACCCATTCGACGCGCGACGGAAGCGGATCACGGCCTGAGGCGGGGAACTCGAGCGTTGCGGGTAGCCCCGGACGGACCTCGGGAATCTCGGCCTCGGGGACTTCGGCGATGACCCATACGTGGGACAGGTCCGCGATCGTGACGATCTCGGTCGATGGGTCCACCGCGGTCCCGGCCGACACCCCGCGATGGAGCACGACACCCCCACGGGGTGCGGTGAGGGTGACAACACGGTGCGGCTCACCGCTCCGCTCGATCGTTTCGATCTCGGAGTCCGTCATGCCGAGCACCTTGAGGCGCGAACGCGCTCCTTCGGCGACCACGCTCCGGGGGCCCTCGTCGTTGGCCCGCAGGGCCGAGAGGTACTCGCCTTGCGAGGACAGCAGCTCCTGCGAGAAGACCGATGCCAGCGGCTGCCCACGCCGCACCTGTTGCCCGGTCACGTTCACGTAGAGTCGTTCGATCCACCCAGAGACGCGTGCGTGCACGTGCGCGATGCGCGTCTCGTCCGGTAGCACATTGGCAACGACGCGCACCGGCCGTGTGATCGTCTCGACCCGCACGGCCTCCACGCGGATGCCGAATTCGCCGAGGCGCTCCGGGTCCATCTCGACCGTCACTCGAGAGGCGACCGCGGCGACCGAATCCCGCCGCGGCTGAGCCGGATGTCGCTCGCCGGCCCTCGGGGTCGCCGAGTCGTGATGGAGCGAGAAGGGCCAGCCGTGACGGCGGTGCTGGACATAGAGCGCCCCTCCGAGCAGCAGGAGCCCCAGCACCAAAGCCACTGCGCGTGACGCCCAGCGCCCGGCCCGAATCGTGATGCGCCATCTCATCGTGACTCTCCTCCCGTGCCGGTGGCACGACGAAGGCGCGCGCGCGTTTGAGCGGCCCGGACCTCGGCTTCGACCAGCTCCGCCTGCGCGCTCCACAGGCCCTGCGAGGCCTGGATCACGCTCGCGAGTGGGAGTTGGCCCGAGCTGTAGCCGGCCAGGGCAGGGCCCACGGCCTGTCGTGCGCGCGGCACGACGTCCAGGCGCAGCGCATCCATCCGAGCGATGGCCGCGGCCAGTTCGTGGCGCGCCGCGACGGCCTCGCCTTCGATCATCCGGCGCATCGCTTCGAGGTCGTAGCTGGCCATCTCGGCCATGGCCTTGGCCTCTTCCACTCCCGCGCGAAGCTTCGAACGCCAGATCGGCAGACTGATGCCGACCATCAGCATCGCTCCAGGACCGCTCTCCATGGTTCTGGCGGTTCCCGCGCGGAGAATCGCCATCGGCGCATACATCGATCGCATCACCTGGATCTCGGCCAGGGCCTGGCGTAGCTCCGCATCGCCGCCTTGCAGTTCCGGGCGCTGCGCCAGGGCCTGCGTCGCTACCGTGGCGGCCGACGGCGGCGGTTCGCCCGGCCCGGGACTCTCGAGTTCCGGGACCGTATCGTTCGCCGGTCGAGCCAGACTCACGTTGAGCATGACTTCCGCGGAGGCGATCTCCCCGCGCAACGCCTGGAGCAACCCGCCCAGTCGGGCCCGCTCGGCCTCGGCCTGGAGCACCTCCGCCTGGGCGCCCATACCCGCCCCATAGCGAGCATTCGTCGCCGCGACGTACTGCGCCGCCAGCTCGTGCTGCTCTCCGATCACTCTCTGCATCTGGCGGCGCTCGTACAGCATCAAGAACGCGGTCGCCGCTTCCAGCTCGACATCCAGCGCGGTCTGCTCGACCCCAGTCTGGGCGCGTCGTGCTTCGGCTTCAGCCGAGCGGCGCCGCTGTCCACGCACGCCCGCCAGGGGGAAGCGCTGCTCGACCGCGATGCTGACGTCGGGCTCTCCCATCCCGTACGGCCAGTGGTCGATCGCGGGCGACAGCATGGGATCCTCGAGACTTGCGACGAGCACCGGCCTGTGCCCCGCCGCGCGTGCGCGCGAACGAGCGGCGGCGACCTCGGGACGATGCACGCGCGCGATCCGCACGGCATCGTCCAGCTCGAGCGGCGAAGGCAGTGCAGCCGGAACCTGTGGCCGGGCGCCTTCGGCCGACAGCAACGACACGGATACCAACAGTCCCGCGGCCCACAGACGATGGCGTCGAGGAGCCATGCTGACCGCTGCGGTCATGTCCGTATGGACCGGTTGTACATGGCGGCGGATGCACCCGCCAAGCCGGCAGCCAGGAACCACCACGCCGCCGTTGCCAGTGCGAGTTCGCCCCAGCCGAACACCCGCGTCGCACGGTACATGTCCGAGTGGAGCAGGAAGTTGGCTGTCCTCGCGTACGATTCCGGAGCAATCTTGTAGACCAAACCGCAGATCAAGCCCGCGGCGGCCCATATCGTGCCGACCGCGATCGCGAAACGTCCGGTGTCGAGTTTCATGGTCCCCTCCCATGCGCGCTCCCGGATCGAGCGACGCACCGCAACGACGAATACCTGCCGGCAAGGTGCTCTTCGGGTTTGGACAAAGCCCAAGACGGGCGGCTGAACCGCGCCGGTTCAGCCACATTCGAGGTTGGGCTACGCGGAGAGAGGCGGCGCGCGGAGACCGTGCGCGCCGAGATCGATCGGGAGTGGAGGACTCCCGAGGTCGAGGGCCCTGGGCAGCGTTTGGCGGCTTGAGAGTGGGATGACGGTCATGGATGCAACGACCGTGGCCGGACAGTGCGACGGGGTGTGAAGCAAACTGACCTTGGCCGGCACGGGAGCCGAAGGCAACCGCAGGCAACTGCAATCGGGATAGCATCCGGCCGGCACATGCTGCTCGGGTGTCCCTGGAACGCAGCACGCGTGGCTTGCCGGAATGGATCGCGCTGCCCGCGGCTCGAGCCCCATCCACACACAACGCGTCTGCTCCAGCGGCACGGCCAGCGCGAGCAGGGTCGCGAGATTGGCGAGTAAGACCCGTGGACGATTCATCCTGTCTCCGGAATTGCTAGTCCACTTCGGGACTCGCAAAGCTTCGGCCAGGAGCGGGGTCTGGATTGGCGCGGCCATCCGCAACGACTTAGGCGGCGTCGAGATCCTGGCTGCCAAGGTCGAAGCCGACTCCGACCTGACACATTGTCCGCTGACAAGATGGAATGGGCAGGTTCCCGCCGGGTGGCGCATGGCGAGTGGTCAACCTCAGCGCGACGCCGACGACGGTGATCGCCACCAGCCGATGAACGTGCCGGAGACCGTGGCCGGCCATCGTGCTCATGGAACCCGATCGCGACTCAAAACAAGATCGCCCGGCTTTGGGACCGGGCGATGCTTGCCGTTTGCGGGGCTGCCCCCCCGCAGACGCGTCTCGGAATCACCAGTGGATGACTGGTTGGAGGTTGCTCGCCACGCCTCTCTACGTGGCACTCCATTAGACGCTCGGCGCCCCGGAAAAGTTCCGAGGCGCCGAGACAAGTTTTTGTGAGCTATTGGGTTTGCGGCATCCTGACAGCTAGGGGAGAAGGATCATCTTCTTCTGGTCGCGGAACGACCCGGCAATGATTCGATAGACATAGACCCCGGGGGCCGGCGGTCGGCCCCCGATCGTCGTCCGGTCCCACTCGACGGTGTGGTACCCCGCCGGGTATTCGCGATCCGCGAGTTTGGCGATACGGCGCCCGCCCAGATCGAAGACTTCGAGCCGCACGCCTTGAAACGCCGATACCCCCGGAGTACGCACACAAGGGAGCCAGAAGAAAACCGCAAAGGAGAGGAAGAGCGACGAGGAGACGAGCGACGCGCATGGGCGCACCTCGAGCTCCGGACGTTCGGTGGGGCGCGGCCCCAAGGCACGCCGGTCATGGGGGTGACGACGGCGCGGCGATGCGGAAGGATGACGAGCGAGAGGCTTGAGCGGCCCCGGCATGCGCCAGCGTTTGGCGTTTCACGGGCGCCTGGATGCCCGCGGAAAGTTTCGCTTGCCGAGGGGGGGGGAATCGCAAGCAAATTCATTAAGACTGACTCTGAGGCTCCCGCATGCTCGCCGCCTCCCCACCCCTTAGAAAGATCTGGCTCGGGTCGTTCGTCGCCGCAGCGCTGTGTTCGCTCCTCGGCGGCCGAGCAGCGGCTCTCCCACCTGGCAGGGCATGGGCGCTGACGACAGGGTTGCTGGACCCCTATCCGTCTGTCTCGTTTTTTGGCTCAGCTCGGATGAAGACGAACGCGCAGGGCTTGCCGTTCTTCATCATCCAGACGCAGTACGTCGGCACCCCGGCGTCCACGTGGAACATCTTCGCCTGGCAAGACAGCCAGTGGGTGCACAAGTTCAACAGCGATATCCCGAGCTTCTTCGTGCCCGAGGAAGCACTTTCCATCACATCTCAGCGCCACATGGTCTGGCTTTCGCCTCGCGGCCCCTCGGGGCTCCGGTACATGATGATGGCCGCATACAGCGACCATGGATTTAGCCTTCCGGATACGGCGATGCTCACTCTTAGCCAGGACACCCAGCGTTCGGGAGCGGCATCGAGCCGCAGGAGATGGGTGGTGAGAAGCCAGCAGCGTTCGATCAGCTTCCCGCCCGATACGAGGTTCGTTATCCGCACCGTCTATTCCGACACCTTCGGGGTGTGGCACGAGCTGCCGGGAATCGGAGAGGACGAGGACCATTGCACGATGGCCCCCCTATCCGACGAATCGGCCATCGTGGCCTACGCGGGTCAATCCGGGCTCGCATGGGCAGTCACGGAAGGGAGTGATTGGGTGAAGCAGGGGGTTCTGGACTCCAAGCCGTTCGGTCCTGGGCATCCGCGCTTCGCCTTCCGGCGCTCCGGAGGATTGTGGCTGATGTGGTCGGACCGTCGCTGGGTGCACATGTCCGAGTACAGGAATGGGCAATGGTCGCGTGGAGACAGCATTCAGGCCATTCATCCCCCTGGTCAGACCTTCATCCCGGCGTGGAACGATCTCACTCACGATGGCAGCGAGCGACCTGTCCTCGCGTGGATCGACCTCGGCTTCGGCACCACCTTCCGCGATGTGGGGTGCATAGCTTTTCCGACCGAGACGGGCTGGAGCCCGGGCGAAGAGATCCCCGGTTCGGACGGAATCTTTCTGAACCCATACATCAGCAAGGATCTCAACGGCGATGTGTGGGCATCATGGCGAGTTCGGGGAACCGTGATGAACCGCTGGACGCACACATATGTGAAAGCTACGACCAGTCCGCCGACAGTTGCCGGGGTGGGCCCGGCCCGCACGGTGACATGGACGCTATCCGAGCCGGCGCCGGAAACCTGGTGGGCGGTGCTGCGCGCGCGCAACGATGGCCCCTTTGAACAGGTGGCTCGCGTACAGGCTGGGCTGACTTTGGCGATGAGTTGGAACGATGCCTCGCCGCCTGCGGGGGTGCTTCGCTACAGAATCCGAAGGGAGAGCGTGGACGCGCGTTATCGCTGGGAGAGCGAAGATGCGTTCTGGCCGCCGAAAGCTGGTCGTGCGTTGACCCTCGCACGTCCGACGGGGACTTCGCCCCAGGCGGATGAGTTGGAGCTTGCCGGGGCCGAAGCCGGCGTGCTCGAGATTCGCGTGTTCGACATCCAAGGCCGGGTGGTGGCTTCGCACGAAGCCAAGGCGGGCGGCTCCGGTCGCGATACCATTCGACTCGACTTCGGTGCGCGCGGCAGCACACTACCCAACGGCATCTACTTCGCTGCCGTGAAGGATGCGAGCGGCAGGACCACCAACCCCCTGAAGCTGGTGATCCTGCGCTGACTTAGGCGCCCGCGGGCCGCGGTTGCGGCGGGGGCGTGAACGCGTCGATCGGGTGGCCTTTCTTGTCGGGTTCGGCTTCCGAAGCCACCGCGGCCGCCGGCTCGCCCGCCAGGTCTGCGGGCTTGAGCGGCGGGAGGGTTTCACCGCGCAGCAGACGGTTCATCTCATCGCCGTCCACCACCTCGCGCTCGAGCAGCGTCCGCGCCAGCAGGTGGAGCTTGTCGAGGTTGTCCTTGAGCAACTGGTGCGCTTGCTCGTAGCAACGCTCGGCGATGGAGCGGACTTCCTCATCGATGGCGATGGCGGTCTGCTCGCTGTAGTCCTTGTGGGTGGCGATCTCCTTGCCGAGGAAGACCATCTCTTCCTTCTTGCCGAAGGTGAGCGGACCCAGCTTGTCGCTCATGCCAAGCTCGCACACCATGCGCCGCGCGAGTCCCGTGGCACGCTCGAGATCGTTCGCCGCGCCGGTCGTGAGATGGCTGAAGACCAGCTGCTCGGCCGCCCGCCCGCCCATCATCATCGTGATGGCTCGGATCAGATCATCCCGGGTGCGTGAGTGCCGCTCCTCCGAAGGCAGGTAGGACGTGATGCCGAGCGCGCGGCCGCGCGGGATGATCGTCACCTTGTCCACCGGATCGGTCCCCGGCATGAGCCACGCCACGAGCGCGTGCCCCGCTTCGTGATAGGCGGTGTTGCGCCGCTCGTCCTCGGTCATCACCAGGCTCTTGCGCTCCATGCCCAGCATCACCTTGTCCTTGGCTTCCTGGAAGTCCTGCATGGTGACCTTCTTGCGGTTGCGTCGCGCGGCCAGCAGCGCCGCCTCGTTCACCATGTTGGCCAGGTCTGCGCCCGCCATGCCCGGGGTCGCGCGGGCGATCAGCGCCAGGTCGACGTTCTCGGCCACCGGGATGTTCCGTGCGTGGACCCGCAGGATGCCTTCGCGGCCTCGCACGTCGGGCCAGTCCACCACGATCTGCCGGTCGAAGCGGCCGGGACGCAGCAGCGCGGGATCGAGCACGTCGGGCCGGTTGGTCGCGGCCACGATGATGACGCCCTCGTTGGAGTCGAAGCCGTCCATCTCCACCAGCAGCTGATTCAGCGTCTGCTCTCGCTCGTCGTGTCCACCGCCCAGGCCGGCGCCGCGATGGCGACCGACCGCGTCGATCTCGTCGATGAACACGATGCAGGGCGCGTTGCGCTTGCCCTGCTCGAACAGATCGCGCACGCGGCTCGCGCCCACGCCCACGAACAACTCCACGAAGTCCGAGCCGCTCATCGAGAAGAACGGCACGCCCGCTTCACCCGCGACGGCCTTGGCGAGCAGGGTCTTTCCGGATCCCGGAGGTCCGAGCAGGAGGGCGCCCTTCGGGATTCGCCCGCCGAGACGCTGGAACTTCTGCGGCTCCTTGAGGAACTCGATGATCTCCTGCAGCTCCTGCTTGGCCTCGTCGCAGCCGGCGACATCCTTGAAGGTGACCTTCGGCGTGCTCTCGACCAGCACCTTTGCCTTGGTCTTGCCGAACTTGAGCGCGGCGCTGCCGCCGCTCTGCATCTGGCGCATGATGACCAGCCAGAAAGGCAGGAGCAGCAGGAACGGCAGGGACGTGAAGATGAAGGACAGCCAATTGAATCCAGCCGAACGCACTTCGATCTCGATGCCCGGGTTGGTCCGCCACACCCGGTCGGGCAGGTCGGAGCCGTCGCCCAGGATGTTGGTGCGGAAGGACTTGAAACGCGGCTCGGGCTGGCTATTTCGTACCGGCATCTCGCTCTTGAGATCGCCCGTCACGACGTTCTCGACGATCTGCAGAGTGCCGATGTTGCCGCGCTCCACTTCGCTGATGAAGCGGGTGTAAGAGATCTCGATGCGCGGCGTGGACATGAAGCTGCCCTGATACATGCGATACGCCACCAGCGCCAGCAGTCCCACGAACACCCAAAACGCCAGCTGCCGGAACGGCCGGACGGGCGGCGTGGGATTGGATCGGCGCGGCAGCGGGACACGAGGACCGGTGCGGCGGCCGGGATCCTGGCCGGGTTCCTGACGGAATAGCTTCACGAGTCTGGTGCCTCCTCCAGCACGCCCACGTAGGGGAGATTTCGGTAGCGTTCGGCGGCGTCCAGGCCGTAACCGACCAGGAACGCGGCTCCCGCTTTCCATCCAATGTAATCGAGCGGCACTTCGATCTCGCGGCACGGCCGCTTGTCCAGCAGCGTGGCCACCCGCAGGCTCGAAGGCTTCCGGGCGCCGAGCTGTCCCAGCAGCATGGAGACGCTGCGCCCCGAATCCACCACCGCTTCGCACAAAACGACGTGGCGTCCCCGGATGTCTCCCTTGAGATCGGCCAGAAGCTGCACCTGGCCGCTCGAGGTGCGATCGCCACCGTAGGACGACACGGAAAGAAAGTCGACTTCGAGCTCGATCGGCGTGGCCCGCACCAGATCGGCGTGGAACATCCAGGCGCCCTTGAGCACGCCCACCAGGACCGGGTTCTTGCCCTCGTAGTCGCGCGCGAGCGCCAGGCCGAGGTCCCGGACCCTGTCCCTGATCTGGGCGGCAGAGTAGAGGACGCGGGTGCCCGCGGAGGATCTGGCCAAGCTTTCGATCATGTCTTCGCCCTGACCCAAAGCGCCTTTCTCGTACTGGACTCGATCGGCGCTCTCGCTGAGCGCCGCAGCCCTACCACCCAGAGAATACCCTGCCGGTCCGCCAGGACCATCCGATCCCCGCGGTGGGGGAGAGGAATTCCCGAATGCTTGAGGAAATCGCCGAGACGGCGAGCACGATGGCGGCCAAAGGGGATGAACAGTTCATCGGTCCGGCCAAGTCTAAGCTCCAGTGTTCCTTTGATGTGAGTCGCCGCGAAGGCCTCGCCGCCGGACCGACCGGCGAGTCGCCGCCGAGCCTCGCGACCCGCTACCCAGGAGGCATGTAACTCGAACCCGGCAAGCCGGTTCCGCCCCGGGACACGAAGTTCGACGGGAGTCCTGATCGGGTGGGCAGTCTCTTCGATGCCCCTTGTGGAGGGCAGGATGCCGATCCTCTCCCGACGCCCCCAGGCCGACCAACCCCCCGGGAGATTCACCCTCCCTGGGGCGGAAGAGCGCACCAACGTCAAGCATTCGTTCAGGAGAGGCCGAGTCAGTCCCTGCCTCGGTCGCGTGGAAGCCCAGGCACGCCTCAGCGCGAGCCTCAAGAGAAAGTCGGGGAGCGCAGCCAGCCGGGTGCGATCGAAGACCATCCCGGGACCGGCCGAATCGATTGCAGAGTCCGCCAGCGCTCGCTTCGCGTGCTCCTCGAGCCATCGGGTGACGGCGCGCACCTCGCGGAGCGTGGTCGCGATCCGACGGGCCGATGGACCGCGCTGCGAGCGCTGGCGGATCCATGCGGGCACGACGCGATGCCGGATGCGGTTTCGCTCGTAGGCCGAGTCCTGGTTGCTCGCGTCCTCTCGCCACGACTCGCCGGCGGCCCGAAGGTCCGCTTCGATGTCGGCGCGAGGCGCCTCGAGCAGCGGCCGCAGCCAGCGTCCGCGCCTCGTGCTCATGGCTCCGAGCCCCGAAAGGCCGGTGCCGCGCACGAGACGCATCAGCAGCGTTTCCATTTGATCGTCGGCCGTGTGCGCGGTGGCGATGAGATCCGCTCCGGCGCGCCGCGCCGCCTGAAGGAGGAAGCGACGCCGCAACCGCCGCAGACCGTCCTGGCCGGACCAGCCAAGGCGACGCATGCGCTCCCGGGTATTCCAGCGCGCGCTCTCGAGCGGCACGCCGAGCCGGAGGCAAAGGGCGCGGACGAAGGCCTCGTCGGCGTCCGCGTCGAGGCCGCGCAGCCCGTGATGAAGGTGCGCGGCGCACAGCTCGACCTGGAGCTCGGAGGCCAGGCGGTGGAGACCCAGGAGGAGTGCTACCGAGTCGGCTCCGCCGCTCACCGCGACCAGGACTCGAAGCCCTTGTCCCGAGGCGCGCGCGCCGCGAAAGGCGCGGCGCAGAACCGGCTCGATGCGTCTCGACCGCCGGTGCTGGGTGGGTGGTGGCGGCGCAGGGACTCGAACCCCGGACACAGAGATTATGATTCTCCTGCTCTACCAGCTGAGCTACGCCGCCGAACCCCGAATCGAGATGGGCGAAGGAAAGTAGGGAGGGGCTGGAACTCTGTCAAGGAACCCTAGGGCTGCTCCGCCGGACGGCGCATCAGCGTGTCGGCGTGCAGCACGAAAGTCTCTACTTCGTGTTGCGTGGGACAACACAGAGGATCGTCGGGCGCGTGGGTCAGCAGGTGCAGATGGACCGCCCGGTTGGAGACCCGGAGCGAATCCACCTTGACCCGGTCGCCGAGCGAGGCGGGTCCACGGGTCAGCGCATGATCCTCCTTGTCGAGCAGCGCGTAGAGATCGATGAAGGTTCCGGTGCCGCCCGTAGTGCTGGCCAGGACGACGGCGGCATCCTCACGCTCGTCTCCATCCAGGTCTCCGGTGGCGGAGGCGATCAGACGCACGTCGAGCCCGGCGGCCGAGTCGTGATAGGTGCCCGCCGTGAGCTGGATGGTCCCCGCGCCGAGATGCTCCATCGGATACCCCGCATCGCGGGCCATGGCCACGATGTCCTGGTGGTCCGCGGTCGTCGCCGTCGTCTCGGTCTGGTTCGAGCAGCCTGCGAGCAGCATCGGAAGCGCCACCGTCCATAGCATGCGCATCGTTCTCACCCCACGCGCTGCGCGGCATCGCCATCGTCACGCACCCGGTCGCCGCGGTCGGCCGGAGCGTCGTCAGGGACTCGCACCCGAAAGATACGAACCAGTTCACTGCGAAGCTCGCCTTCGTCCAGGTCGCTCTGCAGCTGGCCACGGAAGGCGATCGAGATCGCGCCGGTTTCCTCGCTGACCACGATCACTGCCGCGTCGGTCTCCTCCGAGAGTCCGAGCGCCGCCCGGTGCCGGGTGCCGAGCGTGCCCACGACTCGCGGGTTCGAAGAGAGTGGCAGGATGCACGAAGCCGCGATCACCGTCTCCTCGCGCACAATCACCGCTCCGTCGTGGAGCGGCGATCCAGGACTGAACAGGGTCACCAGCAGCTCGCCGCTCACCTTGGCATCGAGCCGCGTGCCGGTGTCCACGAAGTTGCGAAGGCCGACGTTGCGCTCCAGGGCGATCAGTCCGCCATGCCTCCGCTGGGCCAGGGTCTCGACTCCGCGCACGACTTCTCCCAGGACTCCATAGCTCTCGCCGCGCAGAAACGAGCGGAAGTACCGGGTGCGGCCGAACTGCGCCAGGGCGTGACGCAGCTCGGGCTGGAAGATGATCACGAAGGCGATGAGCCAGACGGTCTTGAGGCTGTCCGCGATCCATTTGACCGCGATCAGGTCGAACTCACGCGCCGCGACCCCGATCAGGACGATCACCAGGAGCCCGACGTACATCTGGGCCGAGCGCGTGCCCTTGACCAGGATGAGGAGGCGATAGAACAGCACCGCCACGAGCAGGATGTCGAGGACGTCGAGAAGCCAGAGGTCGTGGACAGGCGTCATGGTCCTGGGCCGCCGAGCAAGAGTCGAAGCGAGTCTAGCAGAGGACTCACGCGGCTCCTACGATCGTCGCCGTTTTCGTCGCGCGAAGCCGAGTGGAACACCCATGGTCGGCGATCACGAACGCCGAGCGGCGCGGCGCGCGCCTCGCAGCGCGGCCGCGACACGAGCCGCATCGCGGGTGGATTCGACGTCGTGGCTTCTCAGGATCGCGGCGCCCTGGAAGACCGCGATCGCCGACGCCGCCAATCCGCCTTCGAGCCTCCGATCGACGGGTCGATCGGTCAGCTTCATCAGGAAGCTCTTGCGTGAGACGCCGATCACGATCGGCCGGCCGAGCGCCGCCAGCTCGTCGAGCCGGGCGAGCAGCTCGAGGTTGTGCTCGAGCGTCTTGCCGAAGCCGATGCCGGGATCGAGCGCCACGGAGCTTTCTCGAATGCCGGCGCTGCGGGCCCGGGCCAGGCGCTCCGAGAGCCACCACGCCACTTCGCGCGAGACGTCCTCGTAGCGCGGCTCGCGCTGCATGTCGGCGGGAGTGCCGCGCATGTGCATGAGCACCAGGCCGGCCCCGGCTCCCGCCACGACCGCGGCCATGTCCGGGTCTCCGAGTGCGCTCACGTCGTTGACCACCTGGACCCCGCTTTCGAGCGCCCGGCGAGCCACGGAGGCCGCGCCGGTGTCCACGGAGAGCACGGCCGCAGGCTCGCGGACGAGTGCGGTCAGCACCGGCTCCAGACGGCGCCACTGCTCGTCGGCGGGCACGGGCGAAGCCCCGGGACGAGTGCTCTCCGCGCCGACATCGAGCAGGTCGGCGCCCTGCTCGAGCAGCGAGCGGCCGTGCGCGATCGCGGCGGAGGCGTCGAGGAACCGGCCACCGTCGGAGAACGAATCGGGCGTGACGTTGAGCACGCCCATCACCAGGGCGCGGTCCGCGACATCGAAGACCCGGTCCCGGCAACGCCACTCCAAACGGAGCCTCAGCGAGTCAATTGGTCGCGCAGGCGCCGGATCTGGGCGGCGTGGTCGTGAGCGTGGGCGGCGTAGATCCTGAGCCAGGTCTCGGCGGTATAGCGCCCCGACTCGGTGTGCCACCCTTCCCGCTCCCAGTCCGCGCTCGACATGGAGGAGAGGATCTGGGCCGTGGTGGTCCGCGCGGCGCGGAACGCCTCGAGCGCCGGCGCCATGTCCCGCTCGTTGTAGCGCAGCAAGGTGGCGTAGCGCTCCTGATCGTAGCCGTGGATGATCGGCTTGTCCTCGGTCAGAAGCTTGCGCAGGCGCTGGGCCGAGATCGATTCGCTGTCGGCCAGGTGATGGACGATCTCGCGCGCGCTCCACTTCCCCGGGAGCGGCCGAGCCGACAGACCGTCGTCCGGGAACCCCTCGAGAGCGCTCGCCACCTCCGGGTAGCCGTCTGCGTAGCGAGCAATGAGCTGCCGGCGTTCCTCAGGCGACATGCCGTTTCCTCCGCGAATCCCGCGGGCTTTGTTCCGTTGACCTCAGCGGGCAGCGATGGTAGCACTTACCGGCCTTTTTTCCCGCGCGAGACCGCCTCTCGCTCCACTCCACGCGCGGCGACCGGGCCTCACGTGATCTTTGGAGGGTTCCTGCCGCATGTCGCGCTTCAGCGTGCGCCTGGTCGTTGTCGCCGCCGTCCTGTTCGCGTCACCGGCATTCGCCCAAATCACCGGCCGGCCCATCGAAGTGTCGGGGCAGCTCGGCTGGTCGGCCCCCGACGCCCGGGCCCACGTGAAGAGCGGCCTGGCGTTCGGCGGCTCGGTGGGCATGCGAATGCTGCCATGGCTGGTGCTCGAAGGTCAGGCCTACATGGCGCCGTCCGAGGCCGACACCTTTCCCGAGCCGAGCCATGATTTCACCTCCCTCGGGCTCGACGTGCGGATCAACGTCCGGCCCGGTGACAGCCGCGTCGTCCCGTACCTCATCTACGGGCTCGCGGCCTTGAAGAGCTCGACCACCGGCACGCCTCCGGACGATCTCACGCGCGGCACTCCGAGTCTCGGGGCGGGCGCGCTCATCAACCTCCGCAACCAGCGCAGCTACCTTCGGATTCAGATCCGCGACTCGTTCTTCCGCCAGCGTGACGCCAAGGAGTCCGACAACGACTTCGTGGTGACCGCGGGTCTTCACTGGTTGTTCGGCGGCAAGGAGAAGGACACCGACCTCGACTCTGTGCGCGAGTGGCTCGACGCCTGTCCGGGAACGCCGATCGGGGCCAAGGTGAACGCGCAGGGCTGTTCGATCGACGCCGACCGCGACAGTGTCGCGGATGGCCTCGACCAGTGCGTGAACACGCCCCCGGGCTGCAAGGTCGACGCCAAGGGCTGCCCGACGGACGCGGACGGCGACGGCGTGTGCGACGGCGTGGATACGTGTCCGGACACGCCGCAGGGAACGTCCGTCGACGAGAAGGGCTGTCCCAACGACACCGACGCCGATGGCGTCAAGACGCCGACCGATCAGTGTCCCGACACGCCCAAGGGCGCGATCGTGGACGAGAAGGGCTGCCCGAGGGACGCCGACTCGGACGGCGTGTTCGACGGTCTCGACCAGTGCCCCGAGACGGCGACGGGGATGAAGGTGAACGCGCAGGGTTGCCCGACCGAAGTGCTCGAGAAGGAAAAGGAGCTGTTCGACACCGGCATGATCCGTCTCCAGAACGTGAGCTTCGCCACCGGCAAAGCGGAGCTGCTCTCCGCGAGCTTCGGCGTGCTCGACGTCGTGGGCCAGGTCCTCAGACGCTGGCCCGAGCTCAAGATCGAGATTGGCGCCCACACCGACAACCGCGGGGCGGACCGGGAAAATCAGCGCCTCTCCGAAGCCCGCGCCCGGTCGGTGCTGGACTATCTCGTCCAGAAGTATCCGGACGTCGGCCGCGCACGGTTCACGCCCAAGGGATACGGAGAGAGCCGGCCGCTGGTCCCCAACACCAGCGAAGCCAACATGACGCGGAATCGCCGAGTGGAGTTCGTGGTGACCAACCGCGACCAGCTGAGGCGCGACGCCCAGAAGCGCCGCGAGCAGCAGCAGAGCGCTCCGGAGACGCCGAGGTAATCGCGCAAACGACGACGGGCGGCCCATCGGGCCGCCCGCCCCGTCATCCCGGTGGGATCAGCGAATCACCGCGATGCGCACCACTTCCATCCCCGCGGGCCTCGCCAGACGCACGAAGTAGGTTCCGCGCGGAACCGACTGCCCGGCGCGAGGCCACTCGTGGCGGGACGCGCCGGCGGTCATCATCCCCTGGTACAGCCGTGCGACGACGCGACCCTGGAGGTCGATCACGTCGATGCGGACCGGCTCGCTCTGATCGAGCGAGACTTCCACGCCGCTCGCCAGGGGCTTGAGCTTGCGGCTCTTGTTCGCCAGGCTGGAGCCTTGCACGTTCAATGACGTCGAGCCGCTGAACGGCTGGCCGTCCGCGCGGACGCCGGTCAGTCTCAGGTCGTAGAGGCCGGCCGGTCGGTTGGCGAACGCCGCGCGCGGAAACTTGACGTCGACCTCGGTCTCGGAGATCGAGATCGGCCCACTGAGGTCGGGCGCGATCCCGTCGAGTCTCAGTGACTCCAGCTGAATGTCGGTCCCCGGGAACCCGTTCGGCACGATGTGCGCCGAGATCCACTGCCCGTTGCTGCTGGCGTTGAGCGCGGCGGGGTTGAGCGTGATCGTCACGGTCAGACTGTCGCCAGACGGCGGAGGAGGCGGCGGAGGCGCAACGACACACTGGGAGAACGCCGACGAGCTCGGCATGCCCGACGCGTCCATGCCTCCGGCGACGACGAGACAGTTGGCGAGCGAGCCCACCGATGCGACCGCGACCGCGGCCGGAAGCACGTCCTCGGAGCGCCACACGCCGTCCGATCCCGCGCTGTAGACACGGTCGCTGCGCATGAACGAGCCGTCCATGCCGCCCACGACCCACACGCGTCCATCCAGCACGCCGGCCGCCGGGAACCACAGAGGCTCCGGCAGTGCAGGTCCCGCACTCCACGATCCACTCGCCGGATCGAAGCGCTCGACCAGGCTCGAGGGCATTCCGTCGTACCCACCGATCACCCACAGCCTGCCTCCCAGCACCGCTCCGGCGACGCCGGTGCGCGGCGTGGGAAGCGCGGCCACCGGGCTCCACGCGTTGGCGCCGGGATCGAAGCGGAAGCAGGGCGCGAGCGGATGTCCGTCCTCGCCCTGGCCGCCGGCCACGTAGAGTTCATCACCCACGGCGAAGGCGGCGCCGGAGGCGCGCGCCATCGGCATCGCGGCGACGCCGGACCATGAGCCGGCCGCCGCGTCGAAGCGCTCGGCCGTCGCCGAGGGCACGCCGTTCACGTCGAGACCGCCAAAGGCGAAGACGAAGGACTGGGTCGCGGCGACGCCGGCCGTCATGCGCGGCTCGGAGAGCGAAGGCAACGATCCCCAGGTGGTGCCGTCCCAGGCCACGACGCTGGAGGAGATCTGGCCGTTGAAACCACCGACCAGATAGAGACGCCCGCCTTGGCTCGCGGCGCCCGCGCCGAAGCTCGCTTCAGGAAGCGAAGTGAGCGGCGTCCACGCGGCGACGGAAGGGTGCACGTCCGTGAGCAGCCCGATCAGGACGAGAAGCGAAGCTCCACGAAGCACGGGACTGCACCTCCGTTGGGCGTTCGGGGAATACGGCCAAGGGAGCAAGGAGCAATCCGCGGGCCCCGCGCGATTCCATGGGGTTAGCGCCGCGCGCCGTGCAGCACGCGTGAAACCGCGCACGGATGGGGAAAAAGGCCCGTGCGCGCTGCAGGGGGGATGTGGCGAACCGCGAGGGTCCGACGCTCGCAGCGTCTATGTGCGCTGCTTCTTCTTCTCGGCGGCGGGGAACAGGACGTTGTTGAGGATGAGTCGGTAGCCGGGCGAGTGCCGGAACTTGCTGAGGTCGGTGGCGGGATCGCCGACCATGTGCTGGTAGTCCTCGGGATCGTGGCCGCCCAGGAAGGTGAAGGTCCCGCGGCCGAACTGCCCGTGCAGGTACTTGATCTCCTCGGTCCCCTCGACCTCACCCAGGGAGACCACGCCACTCTTCATGCGGGAGCGGCGGAATCCGGTCGTCTGGCCCAGGAATTCGGCGACCGCGTTCATGTGGTTCTGGACCAGCATGGTGGGCACCGGGTCGTTCTTGGCCGAGAAGTCGAACAGCGTGAACCAGGTGTTGGGTCCGCGCAGGGACGCTTCCTGGGTCATGTCGATGTCGGAGAAGCGATAGATCATCGGATCGGTCTCGAGCCGGAAGTCCTTGAACGCCAGCGTGCGGCTGAAGTCCAGCTTCTTCTGGGCCAGGGGATCCGGAGGATCGCCGTCGTACACGATGTCCGCGATGTCGGCGCCGTTGGCCGCCAGCGCGATGTCGTAGGTATCGGTGGCCGAGCACATGCCGAACATGAAGCCGCCGCGCGAGATGTAATCCTTGATCGTGATCGCCACCGCGGTCTTGAGCTGAGTGACCTTGGCGTAGCCGAGCTTGCGCGCCATCCCCATCTGGACCGCTTCCTCCTCCTGGTACCAGGGGAAGTTGTGGTAGGCGGCGTAGAACTTTCCGTGCTGCGCGGTGAAGTCCTCGTGGTGGAGGTGCAACCAGTCGTACTTCGCCAGGTCCCCTTTGAGCACCTCCTCGTCCCACAGCTTGGTGTAGGGAATGTCCGCGTATTCGAGCGCGAGCGTCACCGCGTCGTCCCAGGGCGGCGTGTTGAGAGGAATGTAGACGGCGACCTTCGGCGCCTTCTCGAGCGCCACGACCTCCATGTTCTCGTCGGCGATCTGGGCGCGGATCGACGCTTCCTGACTTCCGCTGACACGCTCGAAGGACACGCCGCGAATGTTCGCCTCGCGCTCCGTGGCTTCTCCGTCGTCGAGCAGGAAGGAGCCGCCGCGATAGTTGAGGAGCCACTCCGCTCGTTGCCCTTTGGTCAGCGCCCAGTAGGCGAGACCGTACGCCTTGAGATGGTCGGTCTGCCGATCGTCCATCGCCACCAGGAGCTTGGCCGCGACGGGAGCAGGGTTCGCCGCCACCAGGCCAAGACCGAGCAGGAAGACGACCGGGATCATCTCGATCAGCTCGGCGTAGGAGCGACGCTCTCCCGGCTGCCGCGGTGGCTCGACCGGCGTGGGCGGCGAAGCGCCGCGCATCTCGCGCGTTCTCGCGCCCCGCATGAGCAGCAGGGTGAAGCCGAGCGCCAGCGCCGCGGCCACGAGCGTGAGCACGGCGATCGGAAGCGCCAGCAACGCCTGTCCGGCGCCTCGCCCGACCGGAACCCACCTCCATCTCCAGAGCTTGACGATCATCGTTCTCTCAGAAGCGCCGATCCCGCTTGAGCGCTTCGACCCGGCGCCGCACCTCGGGCGCGTTCCATGCCTTGGGGTATCTCGCCAGGCACTCTTCGTACTGGGCGAGCGCCTTGGCGTCATCATGATACGCATTCCGGTACACATCGCCGGCACGCTGCCGGGCGAGCGGCGCCAGCCGATCGTTGGGCAGCCCCTCGGCCAGGGCCAGCAGAGGCTCGAGGGCGCCCTTGCCATCTCCGCTCTTCTCGCGCAGGGCGGCGAGCGTGATGGCCGATTGGGCCCACAACGACGCCCGCGGCAGGGTCCGGTAGAGCGAATCGGCCATGCCCATCGCCCGCCGCGTATCGTTCCGCCACTGCTCGTAGGCGAGGCGCCCGAAGGCCGGCAGCGCCTCCTTGGGGCGCGCCTCCTCGATCGTGTAGATGCGCTCGAGCGCGGCGCCGGTGAACGGTCCGGACGCGTCCTTGCTGGCTCGCTCGTACCACGCCAGCGCGGAATCGGGCTGCCCGGCGAAGAAGAGCGCCTCCGCATAGTGAAACGTCGCGGTCGAGGAGCTTCCGGCGAGGCCCTTGAGCGGCTCGAGCGCGCGTTCGGGCGGGCCGTCGCGCAGATCGTTGAGCGCGTGCTCGACGGCGATCTCCGGCAGACCGGCCTTCTGCTCGCCGAGCGCCTGCAGCAGCCGGCGGGCGTCCTCGGTCGCGCCGGCCTCGCGCAGACCCCGGATCACTTCGATGGCCAGCGGGCTCCCCCATTTGCCGACCGGGATGTCCTGCAGCGCCCGAGCGATGCGCGGCGCGCCCTCGCGTGCCGCGGCGCGGCGCTCGTAGATCTCCCAGGCGCGGCGGGCGGCCACCAGCCGATACGGAAGATCGCGACCGCGATCGCCGGACAGATCGATCAGCACCTCGATCGCCCCCGAGGAGTCCCGCGCCGCTCCGGTCGCCAGCAGCTCCTCGGCGAAGCTCCAGCGAAGCGGGGCGCCCTTGTAGGTCTCGTCGGCGCTCTTCAGCAGACGCATCGCGCCCGGCGCGTCGCCACTGCTCCAGGTGACCGCGGCCGCCCCGCGCACGAGGTCGGTGCGCATCGGGAAGCTCGCGGCCACCCGCTGCGTCACCTCGCGCACGCCCTTGGGATCGGCGGTCACCAGGCTGTCGAGCTTCGTTCTCGCCCACATGCCGTAGATCGGCGAGGCCACCCAGGCTTCGAGCGCTGTCTGCGCCGCTTCCCGTGGCTTTCCGAGCCGCTGGCAGGCGAGGGTCAGATCCTCGCCCAGCAGCAGCGAGTCGCGCGCGGCGCTCCGCTCGGAGCGCGCCAGTTGCTCCAGCTGGCGCCACGCGCCCCGGGCCTGGAGGACGCTGGCCATCTCGATCAGCACTTCGGGATGGTGCGGCGCCCGGGCGAGTGCCCGGTTGAGCGTGTCCTTCGCCGCATCCAGGCGACCGGCCTCGGCCTGGGCGCGCCCGCGCTCGACCTGCGCGCGGACGTCGAGCGGCAGTGAGGGAATCTCGCGCTCGGGAAGTCGCGGCCCAGCCAACGGGACGCGATGCTCGAAGAAGCGCCTCTGTGGCGGACTACCTTGAGCCAGAGCCGGTCCCGCGAACGCGGCGAGGACCAGCACGAGGCCGGTCGCAGCGCCGAGTCTTCGGCTCAACGGCGGCTTCCGTTCAGCGATCGCAAGTAGGCCTCGACGAAGCTGCGGTACTGAGCGGGATACCGATCCAGCTCGGACTTGAGCAGGTCCTGACGGAAGCGATCGGACTGGCGCAGCAGCTCGGCCGGAATCTCGGCAGGGCTCTGGCCGGCGACGTCCTGTCCCGGTCGCGACTCGCGCTGCGGATCGAAGTCACGGCGGTTCACCGAGCGCTGGGCGTCGAGCAGCCGGGAGAGGATCTTCTGCTGCTTCTCCTCCAGCGAGCCGTCGGCCGCTCCCTGCCTCAGCGCTTCCTCGACTTCCTTCATCTCGCGCTCGGTCTGCTGGAGGCGGCCGAGCAGCTCGCGCTTGGACTCCTCCTCCGCGCGGATCTGCTCGAGCTCGTGACGAATCCGCTCCTGCTCGCGCGCCAGGCGGTCCATCTGCTCGCGATCGCCGGCCGAGAGTCGCATCTGCTCGGAGAGCTGCTTGGCCAGGCTTCGTGTCTGCTGATTGAGCTGGCTCTGCATCTCGGAGATGTTGCCGATCTTTTGCGGGTTCGGCCGCGTGCCGCTCTTGCCGGAGCCCGGCTGGTCGCACATCGCCCCTTCGGCCTCGCGCAGGGAGAGGATCGCCTGGTTGAGCGAGCGCGCCGCGTTGCGGCCGGCCTCCTCGCCACGCGCGCGGTTCCCGGCCGACAGCTCGCGACCCGATTCGTTGAGGCCGTTGATCGCCCGGCCCAGCGCCTCCGAGAGCTGCGGTGAGATGAAGGGGGTCTGCCGCGACAGCTGGTACAGCGAGTCGGCGACTCGAGCGGTGCCTTCGGAGAGATCGGTCTGGCGGTCAGCCATGGCGCGGGGCGGGGCGTTGGAGCCCAGATTCCCCTCGCTCTCGCGCTGCAGCGACACCAGGTCCTGCGCCGCGCGACGCACGGCAGCCAGATCCACCTGGTCCTGCTCGGACTGGGACTGCTGCGCCATGCTCTGCATGCGCTCGGCCGCGCGCTGGAGCGCGTCGCTCGCCTGCTTGCCGGACTGCTGCGCCTTGGACGACTGACCTTTCTCGGAGGACTGGGACGCCTGCTCCTGGGCCTTCGCCGCTTCCTGGGACAGCTCCTGCGCCGCGGTCTCCATTTCCTGCTTCTGCTGCGCATCCTCGGACTTGGCCGCCTGCTCCTGGGTCTCCTGGCCGAGCTGCTTGCTCTCCTCCGCCGCGCGCTGCTGCCGATCGGACAGGTCCTTGCGCTCCTTGGCGTCGCTCTGCTCCTTGCCCGACTGCTCGTGCTCCTGGTTGAGCGCGTCCTGCTGGGCCTTGAGATCCTCGGCGCGCTTGGCCAGCTCCTGCAGCTTCTCTTCCTCGCGCAGTTTCTTGAGCAGCTCGAGCGTGCGCTCGAGGTTCTCGACCAGCTCCTTGTTTTCGGTTCTCCATTGCGGCATCTGCCGCTCGAGCGCGCGCCGATCGAGGTTCTCCATCGCCTGCTGCATCTTCTTCAGCGCTTCCTTGAACTCGGGCGACTGGATCTGCTCCATGAGCTGCTGCACCTGATTCAGCTTGCGCATCAGCTCCTGATCGAAGGCATTCCGCTCGGCGGCCTCATCGATGCTCTGCTGCAGCTGCTGGGCGGCCTGATCGATCTGACGTCCGATCTCCTGCTGGCGCTGGAGGGCGCCGCGCAGCTCTTCACTGCGCTCGAAGTTCTGACCTGGCGCCGACTCCTGGGGCTGCTGCTGGCGCGACAGCTTGTCGAGCGACTTCTGCAGCTCGCGCGCCTGTTCGGCGACCCGCTCCAGAGTGTTCTGCGCGCCGCTCTGCTGCTGCTCGACGTTCTGGTAGAGGTCGGCGACCGAAGGGAAGCGAAGCTGGAACTCCGGGCTCACCGCCCGTCCGCGTCCGGTGACCGCGTTGTCGTCGAACAGGACGAGCCGGAACGCGGCGCTCTGCCCGGGAAGCAGGGCCAGTCCCGAAGCGTCCCAGCGCGTGTCCACGCGCGCATCCCGCGGGTGGGCCGGAAAGTTGGCGAGAGGGAGATCGGTCCAAGGATTCTCGGGAGCCATCCGATACTGGAGCTTGAGCTCGGTGAGTCCGAGATCGTCCTGCGCCAGCACCTGCAGCGGCACCTGCTGACCGGTCGGCAGGTCGACGTCGCCCTCGGGAGTCCGCACCATCAGCACGGGCGGCGCATCGGCCAGCGCGGTGACCCGGTAGCGGAAGCGTCCCTCGCGGGGCGCGGCCTCGTCGCTCTCGTCCGACTGCGCGGCGGCGATGAGCTCGTAATCCCCGTCGCGATCGATGGGGACCACGCCGCGCCAGCGCCGAGGAGAGAGCGATTCCCAGCGGCGCGTCGACGCGCCGTCCTTCGCCTCCAGCGTCTCGAGGTCACGGTCGAAGGTCACGACCAGCGTGGCGCGGCTGCCGCGCAGCGCCGACAGGTCTCCGCGCGAGGAAGTCCCGCGCTGCACCGGAAGCCGCGCGTACGAAGGCGCGCGATACTCGATCTCGAAGCTCACCGGAGACAGTGCGCCGGAGAGGCCGATGCGGTAGCGAGGGCT
Source organism: Candidatus Eisenbacteria bacterium (assembly GCA_035712145.1). NCBI lineage: Bacteria > Candidatus Eiseniibacteriota > Candidatus Eiseniibacteriota bacterium. Next base: position 53,425 of record DASTBI010000163.1, read on the forward strand.
CTTCGTGGCCGCCACCTTCACCCAGTACTCCGAAGCGCTGGTCAGCTGGGCCAGGTCGAAGCGCCAGATCCGCGCGCCGGCTTCGTCCCGCCCTTCGGACGCCGCCTCGACCGGGTCACCAGGAGCGCGCTCGAGGCGCGGCGCACGCTCACTGCCCCACACACGCGCGCGCACCGCCAGCGATGCGCCCGGCGTGACGGTGACCGATCCCGGCTCGACGACGAGCCGCACCGGCGGCGCGGCGGCCTCCGGGTTCCAGAGCGTGGCCCAGGAGCGCTGCGTGCGCGCGGGCCACAGCGAACCCACGAGAACCATCGCGGCAAGACAGGCCGCCATCACCACGGCCGGACGACGAGGAGCGATCTTCGGCTGCAGCGTGACGAGGTCCGTGCCCTCGAGCTGCCGCAGCGTCTCCTGCCGCAGCGCTCCCGCCAGCTCGGGAGAGACGTCGCGCAGCTCGGCGCCCTCGAAATCCACGGCGTTGCGGAGCAGGGACCTCAAGTTGGGGAATCGAGACTCGACCTGCTCGAGGTACGCCGGCATCGAGAGCACGTTGCGCGCGTACCGCGCGCCCGCGGCGAGCAGCGCCATGACCGCGGCCGTGGCCAGCAGCGAAAGCCTCAGCCACGCGGTGGCGACGCCCGGAGTGATCGCGACGCCGATGAAGAGAGCAAGCGCCACGAGCACGGCGCATCGCTCGGCGCCGCGCAGCGCGCAGCGCCACATCCAGGCGCGACGGTGCTGTTGGTGCTGGCGCTCCAGCGGGTGTCGAAGATCGGATTCGGGCGCGCGTCGTGTCATGAGGTTTTGCCGCTGGCGGCCCGTGGGGGACGGGGTCAGTGCGTCAGCGCATAGTGGACGATGTTGAGACCCATGCGCAGCGCCTGCTCGCGTTTTTCGGGCGGATCGTGATGAACGTCTTCATCCTCGAGACCGTCACCGAGGTCCGTGTCGTGCGAATAGAATACAACCAGCCTTCCTTGGTGAACAATGCCGTACGCCTTGGCGGGACCACCCGCGTGCTCATGAATCTTCGGCAACCCGCTCGGGAATTCGTAAAGGCCGTGAAAAATAGGATGCGAATACGGGATCTCGATGAGCGGACTCTCGGGAAAGATGCGGCGAATCTCGCGACGGAACGAAGGATCGATCCCGAAGTCGTCGTCCACCCACCAAAATCCCCCGGTCGTCAGGTATCGGCGCATGTTCGTCACTTCGGTCGGCGTGAACTTCATGTTCCCGTGACCGCACGCGAACAGGAAGGGGTACTGGAACAGGGCGGCGCTTGCCGGCTCCACGACCGCCTCGCGCTCCCCGCCGACCGGGATCGAGGTTCGGGCGCCGACTCCGCGCATGAGGTTCACCATCGAGGTCCGATCCTCATACCAGTCGCCGCCTCCGCCGTACTTGAGGCGCGCGATGCTGAACGCGCGAGCGCCGGGCGGGGAGGGCTGGCCGGGGCCCAGGGCTGGACCGCGCGGCGCCACCTGGGCCAGGGACGCAAGCGTCGCGACCAGGAGGAATAGCGTCGCGAGGGAAACGGCCGGAGCGATCTGGCGCACTGGGGGTCGGCGGGGCGGGATGGGCACCCCTTAAAGGATGGTCAGCTCCCGGTCTCCGGTTCGAGTGATCTGCAGTGGGACCAGGCCGGTGCCCACTCGCCCCCAGAATTGGAAACCGAGCGCCCCGCGCGGAGAGATCGAGTAGCTCCCTTCCTTCCGGAAGAGGCTGTAGTCCTCGAAGTTCGCCAGCCAGTCGGCGGGCGTCGTCAAGTCGGCCATGAGATCCGCCAGGTTCTTGTGACTACGCGCGATCAGACGACCCGAGTCGTCCACGGCCGTGATTCGAGCCTGATAGAGCAGGCCCGTGAGGAGGGGGTACTTCGTCCTGACGATCGTGAGGTCGGCCGACGGATCCGCGGGAACGAAGACGATGAGCTGATCCTGGGTCACGCCAAGGTAGGTCGGCGAGGGGAGTCCGGTCGCCACCAGATCCGCAGAGTCCTGCCCGGCGAACTGGTAGACGTGCACCCAGTAACCGGCGGCGTTCGGCACCTCGCTCCATGCCAGTCTGAAGATGGAGTCGACCGGTGGGGGGACGCGCGGGTCGAGCCCGTTCACCGAGGTGAGCGTGATGCCGGACGGGAGCGGATCCGACCCGCCAGTCCCGATGTTCGTCTTTGGAGCGCCGCTGACCACGGTTCCCGAAGCCGTGCCGCGCCCGATGTATTCGGGCGAGGATCCAGGTGAGCGGTCCGAGAACTCGAAGACGTCGGTGTTGAATCCCAGGTATCGCCTCGCCGGTGGCAACAGGTAATCGAAAATGGGAAGGAAGCTGCCGCCATTCTTCCTGAGGATCTCGAACTCGCTTGCGGGCGTGAAGTCGAAGATGAAACCTCGCGTCGCCCCCGGACCCGCAGCATAGACGAGCTCTTCACTGAGGTAGGTGTCCTGGAAGACCTCGCCAGTCCCAGGGGAGGACCAGCTCGGGCCGCCCGCCTCTTGATCCAAGAACGTCCAAACCTCGTTGGGTGTGTCGCGCCAGACGATGAGCTGGGATTCCGATGGAATCCCTACGACGCCATCGCCCGGAACCACCATCGACTTCTTCTCACAGGAGGCCAACAGCAGCGCGCTCGAGGTCAGCAGGCCCAACAGGGCGAAGCCCGAGAGAGAGCGCAGACAAAGGCGAGGACCCTTCATGGACTTCTCCGTCATTCGGCCTGAATGCCCTTCCGCCGATCCAGCCAGATCCAGATGTCCAACGCCAGCGCGCTCGCAAGGTAGACCGAGGAGTAAGTCCCGATCAGGATCCCTATGAGCGTGGCGAAGGAGAAATCCTGCAGCACATCGCCACCCCAGACCAGCAGGGCCACCGCGCTGAGGAAGACCGTGGTGTTGGTGATCACGGTGCGCGAGAGCGTCTCGTTGACCGCGATGTCCATGGCGATCGAGTGCTTCTCCTTGCGAAGCGCCTTGGATCGCTCCCGGATCCGGTCGAAGACCACGACCTTGTCGTTGATCGAGAACCCGGCAATGGTCAGCAGGGCGGCGATCACCGTGAGGCTGACTTCCCGGTTCGTGAAGCACAGGAAGCCCAGGGTCGCGAACACGTCGTGGAAGAGCGCGACGACGGCGCCCAGGGCGAACTTGAACTCGTACCGCACACCGACGTAGATCAGGATCCCGGCCAGGCTGCCGAGGATGGCCCAGATCGCCTTCTCGCGGAGCTCGCTGCCGACCTTGGGCCCGACCAGCTCGCTGCGCCGCAGCTCCACGTTGACCCCCGGCGCGCGCCGGGTGATGGCCTGGCGCACCGTGGAGAACAGATCCTCGCTGTTCTGCTCCGCCTTGACCCGCAGCATGTACTCGTCGTGCTGGTCGCCGGTCTGCTGGAGCTCGACGCCCCGGAGGCCCGCCTCTTCGAGTGCGGCGCGCACCTGGTCGGCCGCGAGCACGGTGCTGGTGCGAATCTGAAGCATCGTCCCGCCGGTGAAGTCGACGCTGTATCGGGGGCCCCCGCGGCTCACGAGCCAGACGACGGTCGCCAGGATCAGCACCGCCGACATGACGTAAGCCACCCGGCGGTACCGCATGAACGGGAACTTGGTGCCGACCAGCAGCTGGATCATCGAGAGGCCCTCAGATGCTCAAGCGCTCGGGCTTGCCGCGGTTGAGCCAGTAGTCGTAGATCAGGCGGGTGAAGAGCACCGCCGTGAACACGTTCGCGATGAGGCCGATGCTCAACGTCACCGCGAAGCCCTTGATGGGGCCCGTGCCGAACTGGAAGAGGAACAGCGCGCAGATCAAGGTGGTGAGGTTGGAGTCCATGATCGTCCGGAAGGCGCGGTCGTAGCCGAGATTGACCGACTGGCGCACGCTCTTCTGGTTGCGCAGCTCCTCACGGATGCGCTCGAAGATCAGCACGTTGGCGTCGACCGACATTCCGATGGTGAGAACCAGGCCGGCGATGCCCGGCAGGGTCAACGAGGCGCCGAAACCGGAGAGCGCGGCGACGACGTAGAACATGTTGAGCAGCATGGCGAGGATCGCGATCATCCCGGAGAGCCGGTAGTAGAACACCATGAAGACCACCACCAGGATGCTGCCGATGAGGCCCGCCATCAGGCCCTTCTGGATCGAATCGCTGCCGAGCGAAGGACCCACCGATCGTTCCTCGATGGTCCGTACCGGGGCCGGCAGCGCGCCGGCGCGGAGGACGATGCCCAGGTCCTTGGCTTCCTCGAGTCCAAAGGAGCCGGTGATCGATGCGTCGCCGCTCGGGATGCGCTCGCGGATCACGGGCGCCGAGCTGACCTTGGAGTCGAGCACGATCGCGAGCTGCCGATTGACGTTGTTGCCGGTGACCCGCGCGAAGTCGGCGCGGCCCTTCGGCGTCATGGTCATGGTCACGCCCCAGGCTCCGGGGTTGGTCTGATCGAGACCGACTCGCGCCTCGGCGGTGGCGATGGAGTTGCCGGTCATTTCGGGCGTGCGCTTCACCACCCAGAGCAGGCGGCCGGTGACGCCCTGGAAGTTCTCGTCGTCGGAGGACCACAGGATCTGGGAGTCGGAAGGGACGATCGAGTCGATCCCTGGAGTCGCCAGCAGCCGAGCGACCGCCGAGGTGTCGTCGAGCCGCACGAAGGCCGAGGACTGGATGTCGAGGAAGTGGCCGGTCAGCGGCGTGTTGCGCAAGGTGGTGTCGAGCGCAGCACCGGCCCCGCGAGCCGCGAGGTAGCTGTCGAGGCGAGCGAGGATGTTGCGGACCTCTTCCGGGGACCGCACCAGCTTGAACTCCAGCAGAGCGGTCCGTCCGATCAGCTCACGGGCGCGCTCGCGGTCGGTGAGCCCGGGAAGCTGAACGATGATTCGATCCTCTCCCTGCTTCTGGATCAGCGGCTCGGCGACGCCGAACTGGTCGACGCGACGCTCGATGACCTCGCGCGCACGATCGACGGCATCGGCGGCTTCGGCGGCGGAGAGCTTGGACCGGTCGACCTCGAGCAGCACCTGCATGCCGCCCTGGAGATCGAGCCCCAGATGGATGGCCTTCTTGCGGAGCTCGCGCAGCTCGCTCGGGGGGAGCTTCGCCCGCTCCGCCGGGCTCAACGAGTAGTAGCGGTAGGAGGGCCACAGGTACCAGAGGGAGAGCAGCGTCGCGGCCACGACGCTCAACAGCTTCCACTGGTCTGCGCGCGTCATCCTGAGGTTTCCCTAGACGATGAACGGCCGGGCGGGCTCACGCCCCCCGGCGCATGCGGGCAAAAGAGGTGCGGCAGTCTACGGGCGCCTCGAGCGAGTGTCAACGAAACCGAGGACCGGGACTGGGGCCGGTTGGCGGCCGGCCCCCGAAGAAGGCTCGAAAGGTACTCGGTGGGTCGGGGTGAGGAGAGGAACGAGGCGATTTTGCGGGATCCCGGTCGAGGAACGTCGCCGTCGACGGCAAGAACGAGTCCATGCACGCGGCCGTTGTCCGCGCCACGGTTATGCGAACGTCCCCGTCGTCGCGGCGTCGGCGATGTCGGCAGGCCGACGACGCCGGTCACATCACCGCGCCGGAAGTGGTTGCAGCAAAGCGCGCAAGCCGCATTCCCATTCTTGACACCCCCCGAGGCCATTCCTATACTGCCGCGCCTTCGCACCCGGGACGTTTCCCATCCTCCAAGGGAACCGAGGAGCTCCAACGCATGATCCTGCGCCCATTCGGGGTGCGAATCGTCTTTTTCTCGCTCTTCCTGGCCGCGCCCTGTCTGGCGCAAGACGCGCCCGCTCCAAGCCCCACTCCTGAGCCCGAGGTCAAATTGGCGCCGGCCGACAGCACACCGAAGGCCGAGCCCGCTCCCGCCCCGGCCACCGCGACCATCGCGCCCGCGGCCGTGGCGCCGGCCGCCGCGGAGAGCAAGGCATTTCCAAACCACGCGGGTGTCGGGGGATTGATCGGCGGGTCGTGGTTCTACGCCGCCGAGGACTACTCCGAGGGCTCGCATCCCCGCTTCGATTTCAGTGGGCAGTTCCGCTACAACCTGCGCCCGAGCTGGCGGCTTCAGGTGAGCCCTGGATTCACGTGGTCGGCCTACTCCAAGAAGCACTCGCCGCCCTTCACCGATCCGAAGTTCCCCGAGGACACGAACAAAGAGAGCTATCTCACGCTCCTCGTTCCGGTCTCCGCCCAGATCCAGTGGATCTGGGGCAGGTCGCCGAGGCTCTACCATGTGGGAGCCGGTCCGGGGGTCTATCGCCTCTGGATCGAGAACCATCGCAAGGTGCTGGCCGACCCGGCCACCCAGAGGCTCCACCGCGGGAACTATTTCGGCTTCACGGCCGAGGTCGGAGCGGAGCAGTTCCTCAAGGGTCTTCCGAAGACGAGCGTGGAGATTTCGATGGCTCAACACCACGTCATGGCGGAACGTGACGACCAGTTCCCGTCCGGCTGGAACAGCGCAGCCAGGACCATCGCGCTGCGCGCCGGAGTCAATTATTATTTCGACCTGAACAAGCCGAAGGAGACCTCGGAGTTGCCCCCGGGGCTCAAGTGACAGGCGGCGAGGATCCAGGAGGACTCGCGCGATTTCGGGAGGTGAGCGCAAGGTGAGCCAGCACGTCGCGTGGGCGGAAAAGATCGAGGACGCCGCCGCACGCCTGCCGGAGCGCGTGCGCTGGAACGAGAAGGTCGGCCCCGAGGCGCTCACGTTCGACGACGTGCTCCTCGTTCCTCGCCTCTCCGAGGTTCACCCCCGCGAGGTCGAGACTCGCTCGCGCTTCTCGCGGCGCATCCCCATCAACATCCCGATCGTCAGCGCCGCCATGGACACGGTGACCGAATCGGAGCTGGCCATCGCGCTCGCCCGTGAAGGCGGCCTCGGAGTCATCCACAAGAACATGACGATCTCCGAGCAGGTGTCGCAGGTCGACCGCGTCAAGCGCTCCGAGAGCGGCATGATCACCGATCCGGTGACGCTCCCTCCCGAAGCGACGCTCGGCGACGCGCACGCCATCATGGCGCGCTTCCACATTTCCGGCGTGCCGATCACCGAGAACGGAAGACTGATCGGCATCCTCACCAACCGCGACCTGCGCTTCGAAGACCGCATGGATCGCCGCGTGTCGGAGGTGATGACGCGCGACAAGCTGGTGACGACGCCGGTCGGCACCACGCTCGAGCAGGCGCGGCTCATCCTGCAGCGCAACCGGATCGAGAAGCTGCCGGTCGTCGACGAAGCCGGAAACCTGCGCGGGTTGATCACGGTCAAGGACATCGAGAAGCGCGTGAAGCACCCGGAAGCATGCAAGGACGAGCTCGGACGCCTGCGGGTGGCGGGCGCCGTCGGTGCGGGGGGCGACGCCATGGAGCGCGCCACCGAGCTGGTGAAGGCGGGCGCCGACGCCCTGGTGGTGGACAGCGCGCACGCCCATTCGAGCGGCGTCATGCAAATGACCGAGCGAATTCGCGAACGCTTCGCCGATGTGGACCTGGTGGTGGGCAATGTCGGCACCTACGACGGGGCCAAGGCGATCGCAGCCCTCGGCGTCGACGGCATCAAGGTGGGCATGGGCCCGGGCGCCATCTGCACCACGCGAGTCGTCACCGGAGCGGGCATGGCCCAGGTGACGGCGATCCTCGAGGCGGCGCGCGCGCTCGAAGGGACGGAGATCCCATTGATCGCGGACGGGGGCATCAAGTACAGCGGCGACGTCGTGAAGGCGCTGGCCTCCGGCGGCCACTCGGTGATGATCGGCAGCTTGTTCGCGGGCACCGAGGAGAGCCCGGGCGAAGTGGTGCTCCTCGAAGGACGCTCCTACAAGGTTTATCGGGGGATGGGATCACTCTCCGCCATGGCCGCGGGCAGGGGCAGCCGCGAGCGCTACTTCCAGGAAGCGGCCGAAGGGCTGGCGAAGCTGGTTCCCGAGGGCATCGAAGGCCGGGTGCCGTTCAAGGGACCGCTGGCCCACACGGTCTTCCAGATGGTGGGCGGGCTGAGAGCCGGGATGGGTTACTGCGGCGTGCGCTCGATCGAGGAGCTGCGGACGCTGACCCGCTTCGTTCGCGTGAGCGCCGCCGGCCTGCGCGAGAGCCATCCTCACGACATCACGATCACCTCGGAAGCCCCCAACTACGAGATCCCCCGCCGCTCGTAGCCGCCCAGCGAGGGGAGCGCGCCGGAGCAGGATGCGGAGGCGACGCGAGTCCGAAACGGAACCGTGCGCTTGGGGTGCGCTTCGGGAGCTGGAAACGAGCGCGGCCCGGCCTCTCAGGACCGGGCCCGTCGCTCGGGTGAGAGGCTCTCGGCCTCTCGATGCCAGACGTGCTCGGCTCGGACGTCCGGCGGAAGCTCAGCGCTTCGGCAGCTCGAACTTGAACGAGGGGTTGAGCTGCTTGATCTCGCTCACCACCCGCTCGAGGCTCTCCTCGGTCTCTGGGCTCGGCTGTGACTTCCAGACCGTGTAGAGCTCCAGCAGCTCGTCCTGCTTGAGGCGAAGCATCTCCTGCTTCGTGTCCTCGTTGACCGAGCGCTCCAGGTGGTAGACCTCGCCAGCCGACAGGCGGGTCATCAAGTCGAGATACTCGCCCCGCATGTGGGAGAGGATCTTGATGTACTTGTCGAAGCCGACAGACAGCTTTTCCAGCACGTCCGCCACGCCCTGGTTCTTGCGGTGGACCTGCTGCGCGTAAGAGTACGCGAAGTGGTAGTAGGTCTTGCCCCGGCCAATGTAGGCCTCTTCGGCAGGCTGGACCACCTTCGCCCGCGAGCCCGCCGGCACCATCGGGTTGTCGAAGATGCCGATCGAGATCAACAGGAAGTCGGCATTCGTCTTGTAAATGAGGTACTTGAGCCGGGAGTCCGTCGAATTGGACAGCCGGCGAAAGACGTCGGTGTCGTACTTCGACAGGAACCGCTTGGACTGCTCCACGTACTCCGGGTTGATGAACGAATGGAGCAGGTGGGCGAGGTAGACGTTGACGTCCTCGTCATAGAAGTCCTGGTTCGAAACCAGGCCCGTCTCCATCCGGCTATAGAGGAGACAGTTGATCATGAAGTAATAGGTCGGCTGGAGATTCCGATCCGTTTCCTTCAGGTCGACATAGTGACGCGGATTCATCGTTCGCCTTCCTCGGCGGTCAAGCCGTCAGCTCTCGAACAAGAAGGATTCGCATCCTTCGTGCCATGCGTCGCGACCCATGGACGGGAGCTGAATCCCGCGTCACGAGCGATTCCGAACGATGGATTGGAAGCCACGCAGCCACCTTCACTTCGCGTCGGAAGGCCCAGGAGCCGGGGCCATTTCCCCCGGCTAATCGTTCAGGAATGAGATGGTTGGATAGGTCGAGAAAGTGTCTCGTCCGGTCCACTGTGTGCGCCGCTTTTCGCAATGGATTTGTCACCCATGAAAAGGTTTTGATACCTCGCGGCGGCCAAACTCGACGCCTGCCAGCGCGTTAGAATCGGTGCGCGAAATCGCACGGCGATTTGCGTCACGCAACCCGATGACGTGGCGAGAGGACCGCGAGCCTGGCGAGCGCCAGGGCTTGAAGTCGGCGGGGACACTGCCGAAGCAGGGTATGGCTCTTGCAGTTGCGCGGATCGGGATCCCGCGCTTCACACCCATTGTCGGGCGACCACACACCCATGACCGACCACCCACCCGACCGGAGCACGGTTCCCGCGCGAGCGCGCCCGTTTTCCACGCTCCGGCTCCGTATCTGGATCGCGTGCCTCGTAGGCGCTCTGGTCGCCGCTGTCGGCATTGGACTGGTCGTCAGTCTCCAGATCGGACCCGAAACCAATCTGGATGCGGTCGTCTCGGGACTCTCGGTCATTGCCGGCGCAGCGGTGGTCGCCGGAGCCGCGATGGCCTTCTGGCTGGATCGCGGGATCGTCGTCCGAGCCAGAGGACTCGCCGCAGTGGTGGCGCGGCGCGAGGCCGCAGCCCCGGGCGGTCTTGGGGCGGTATCCGGCTGGGGAGAGCTTGCGGACCTCTCGGCGCAGATCGATGAGCTGCTCGTCCGCCATCGCCAGACCGAGACCGCGGCGGAAGAGCTGGGCACGCTTCGCGACCAGCTCATGGCGGTCCGGCAATCCCTCGAGCGCTGGAGCACCGAGGAGCGATGGATGGAGCTTCGCGCCGAAGGCGGTCCCGTCGGGCCGGTCGTCGAGGCCCTGAATCGAGGCCTTCGCCGCTGGGACGAGGTGCGGGAGCAGAACCTCGAAGCGGCGCGGCAGGTGGCGTCGGAAATGGAGCGTGCTCTCGACGCGGCGCGCGACTCCGCCGAGCAGGCCGAGCGCGGCTTCGTGGAAGCCACGGCGCTGCTCACCACGGTCCGCGAGCTTCAGCGGCTCAGCCTGGAGCTGGCGCAGACCGTGGTGGGATCCGCGGCTCCGGGGGACTTCCAGGCGGCGATGGCGGCCTCGGCTCGGGAGGCGATCGAAGCCCTGGTGGAAGGCTCGAGCCGCACGGTGGAGCACCTCGGTCGCGGCCTCGGCCGGGTGGAGGAGATCGCGAGCCAGGTGCCGGTGCTGGCCAACCGGGCCACGCTCATCGCGCTCAACAGCACGCTCGATCCAGCCAGCGGCAAGGCCGAGCGCGCCGACGAGACGCGCCGGCTGGTCATGGACATCCGCGCGGTCGTCGCCCGTGCGTCGAAGCTCACGCTGGACGTCGAGCGCGATGTCGCCGCGGCTTCGAGCGAGATGCAGTCCGTGCGCGAGCGGGTGGCCGGGAAGCTCGACGAGATCCAGGCGCCGCCTTCCTCGCCGCGCGCGCTCGAGGACGTGTCGAGGCTGCTCGACCGCATCCGGGAGATGATCCAGGACGCCACCCGCAAGGGAGAGCGGCTGTCGGCGACCGGCGAACGCGCGTCGCGCGCCGCCGAGAGCCTGATGCGGACGCTCGAGACCGACGCGCGCGAGATGACCGGCCTGATCGCCCGGCTGGCCCCTCCCGCGCCCTCGTCCTCCGCGCCATCGGAAAGCAGCGATCCTGGCCGCGCCGCCCGCCTGCGGCTGCTGAGCCAGGAGCGCGGGCTACCGGATCGCGGCAGCGAACGGCGTACGCCCGGAACCGGAGAGGAGCCACGGTGAACCCGAACGAGCCCACCGCCGAGCTTCACAGCGATTCGGGGAACGGATCGGTGTCGGCTGCCGAGGCGCTCGCTGGATTGCCGATCTCGGGCGTGCAACGACTCGCCGCCGTTCGTCTCACCGGCGTGGTCGCCGCGACCTCGAGGGCGGCGATCGATATGGCGCTCGGTGAGCACCCTCCCCGGCGGCCGCTCGCCGCGTCCTGGGACGACGGCGCGCTCGAGGTCACGCTGCCCGAGGTGCGGCTCGACCACCTGACGGCGGCGGCCTCGCTGCTCGAGACCGTCGAAGGAAGCCTGGGGGCCGCGCGCGAGAGCCGCTCGTTCGTGCTGCGCGTGCCGGTGGCTTCCGCGCGCGCGATGTACCTGATGCTCGAGCAAGGCACGTTGGGTCTCGCCATTCCGTGGCACTCGGTGATCCGGATCCGGCTGATCGAGCCTTCAGCTCTGGAAGCATTGGCGCGGCGGGAAGGCTGCCCCGTGCTGAACCCCTTCGTCACCGTGCCGTCCTCGAGTCTGGAGCGCCCCGCCGTGCTGGTCGCGCTCGGTCTGCGGCGCGCCTTCGTGGTCGCGGACCGGCTGGTGTGGCGCATGCCCGCCGAGCCCACCGAAGAGTCAGGCGCCGCGCCAGGAGCGAGCCTGGGACCGGCGGTGCGCAACGCCGATGGTGAAGTGTTCTGGGTGGTCGATCCGGCGCGTCTCCTCAAGGGAGTCGAGCCGACGCCCATGCCGGCGCCCTCGCCGCCGCTCGCTCCGCGCCCGTCACCCTCTTCCGCGCCCGAGGAGAGCTCCGTCCAGCGGCCGGAGCCGGTTTCCAGGGCGCCCGAGCCGGCCTTGATCGAGCTCCGTCCCGAAGACGTCGAGCCGCTGCGTGATCCCGAGCCTGCGCCACCGCCGCGGATGTCCTTGCGTGCCAGCCGGCGCGCGCTGGTCGTCGAGGATTCGATCGTCGGCCGGATCTTCCTCCAGCGTCTGCTCGAGGCGCAGGGCTTCAGCGTGGAATCAGCCTCGAGCGCGTCTGAGCTTCGCCACGCCATGGGGCCCGGCCGCTGGGACGTGCTGTTCGTCGATGTCGCCTTGCCCGATTCACCCCGGGGCGACCACCTGCGCGAGCTCGCGGCCATGAACGCGGTCGCCCTCGTGCGCGACGCGCACGACGAGAAGGTCGCGACGCTGGCCGGCATTCGCCTCGCGCTGCGCAAGCCTTTCGAGCGCGGCGATCTCCTGCGGGTGGTCGAGGCGCTGGGCCTTCAAGGAGAAACGGCGTGAGCCTGGCCGGCGTTCCCGAGACTTCCACACCCGCATCCATCCTGGTGGTCGACGATGACCGCCGCGTGGTCGAGCTGCTGACCATCGCGCTCAACGCCTACGGCTTCCGTGTGCTCCAGGCGAGCGACGGGGAAGAGGCGCTGCGGCTGGCTTCGCGGGAGCGCCCCGATCTCGTGGTGCTCGACGTGCGCCTGCCCAAGCGCAGCGGATACGAGGTGTGCGAGGTGCTCCGGCAGGACCCGGAGGATCCTCAGCTCCCGATCATCATGGTGTCGGCGGCGGCGGAAACCGAAGCCCGGCTCCAGGGATTGTCGCGTGGCGCCGACGACTACGTGGCGAAGCCCTTCTCGCCCAAGGAGCTCATCGCCCGCATCCGGCGCCTGCTGGCGCGCTCGGCCGAATCGCGTGAAGCGCGGCGCAGGAGTCGCGCCGCCGAGCACGAGCTCGGTCAGGCCAGGGAGGAGGCTCGCCGCAGCCACGCGGAGCTTCTGGATCAGCAACGGATGCGCGATCTCGCCGACCAGTTCGCGAGCGACTTCCATGCCTCGCTGGACAGCGATGCCCTGACCCGACGACTCCTGATCGAGACCCAGGCCCAGCTCGGGGCGGGCATGGTGGCGCTGCTCGAAGCCGATGAAGCCGGTGGCGCGCTGCGCGCTCGCGCCGTGCGCGGTGACGGGGCAAGCCGCATCGAGCCGCTCTCGCTCGAGCCGCAGAGCGAGCTGCTGGCGCTCCTCGCGGGGCTCGGCCGTCCGGTTCGCCGGCGTGACCTCGATCGTTTCCCCGAGCTCCAGGCCGAGCTGCGAGCGTTCGTCGCGGCCGGCATCGCGGTCATCGCCCCCCTGCGTGGACCGGAAGGACTGATGGGCCTGATCGTCGCCGACGAGCGCATCGACGGCGCCGAGGTGGGCGCCCCGCGGCTCGAAGCCATGGACGTGTTGTGTCACACGGCTTCGCTGGCCTTGCGCAACGCGGCTCGCTCCGCGCGTCAGGCCGAAGCGCTGCTGGAGGCGCTCGACGCGCTGGCTGGACGCGAGTCGGACCCGGCACGGAACACCGCCGGTGAAGAGGCGGTTCTTCGGCTGGAGCCCAGCACGGCGGCGCTTCCTTCCGCGGTGCGGCGCGACGTCGAGCGTGCCGTCCGGATGGCCGAGTGGAGCGCCGGCGAGAGCGGGTCCCGAGCGCTGGCCGGCATGGCGGAGCGCGACGCCAGCGGCCGGGTGTCACGCTTCGCCCGGCTGATCACGATCGCGCGCGATCTCGAGGCGACCAACGCCTTCGAACCGGAGCCCTACTTCGACGCCTCGGTGGCCATCGTGCGCTGGGGCCTGGCGTACGTCGAGCACCGCGTCCGTGGTCTGGCGGCCGACGCCGCGCACGAGCGCGCGTCTGCCGCCGCCGATCACCCCGTGCTCGACCCGCTCGGGGGGCCCGCGCGGCGCGCGCGGCGCCCTACTTCTTCTCCCCGACCCCGCTGAAGTCGACGCGCGGCACGGCGCGAGCGCCCTCCGGAATCTGATAGTAGGTGGCCTGCTTGAAGTTCAGCACCCCTGCGTAGACATTCGTGGGGAAACGCTGAACCATGATGTTGTAATCCTGGACTTGCTGGTTATAGCGCATGCGCTCCGTGGCCAGCCGGTTCTCGGTTCCCGCCAGCTCGTCCATCAGCTGACGAAAGAGATCGCTGCTCCGCAGCTGAGGGTAGTTCTCCACCACCACCAGCAGCCGTCCGAGCGCCGAATCCATCGCGCGGCCGGCTTCGACCTGCTGCTCGGGTGTGCGCGCCCCCGCCATTTGGGCTCTCGCGTTCGCAATTTCTCCGAACACGGCGAGTTCCTGGTTGGCCACGCCGCGGACCGTCTCGACGAGATTGGTGATCAGGTCGTTGCGACGCTGAAGTTGATTGTCGACTTGCGACCAGCGCTGCTCGACCGTCTCACGGGAAGTCACCAGCCGGTTGTAAGCGCCGCAGCCCTGCCCGACCAGGCCGAGAAGCACCACCACCACCACGACTGCGACGATCAGGCCTCCTCGTTTCATGAACCCATGCTCCTTTCAGGCCGGCCCCGACACCGCCGGCCGATCACAGACGCCCACCCCCGCCCCCGCCTCCGCTCGCTCCGCCGCCAAAGCCCCCGAACGAGCCACCACCTCCGAAACCGCCGCCGCCAAAGCCGCCACCACCGAATCCCCCGCCCCAGCCGCCCATCCCGCCGCCCCAGTAGGGCCCCCAGAATCCGCGCCGCCGCATGCGCCGTCTCTGGCTCAACGAGGCCGCGAACAGCGCCAGCACGATCATCCAGATGAAGAACGACAGCACGGTGGCGCGCTGCCGGCGCGTGGTGCCTTGGCGATAACGAAGCTCCTGGCCGTTCCAGGTCAGCGTGACGCCTTTGTCGCTGGCGATCCGCGCGGCCGCAGCCTTCACGCCGGCAACGATGCATCCATCGTAGTCGCCGGCGCGAAACCGCGGAGACATCTCCTCGCGGACGATGCGAGCTTCCAGACCGTCGGGGAGGATGCCTTCCAGGCCGTAGCCGGTCTCGAACCACGCCTCGCGCTCCTCGATCGCGAGCAGCAGGAGAAGTCCGTTGTCCTCGCCCTTCTTTCCAAGGCCCCAGGTCTCGAAGACCTTCACCTTGTACTCGGCCGGCGAGAGCGGAGCCGTGGAGCGCACGGTCAGCACCGCGAACTCGGCGCCGGTTTTTTGGCGCAGCTGATCGAGGAACGACTCGAGCTGCGCCACGGTGGACTCCTGGAGCACGCCGGCGCGATCGTTCACGAATCCTGCCGGCCGGCCGATCTCGGGTTCTTTGAAGGACGCCGAGTCCTGGGCCCATGCCGGATTCGCGAAGTGTTCGGGAGCGCTCCAATCGATGACGGCCAGCGCCCCGGCGAGCGCGAGTGCCCAGGTCAGGCGCGCCGCGGCGCGCCCGGCTCTCATGTCACGGGCATGCCGTCGATGACGCTCACGAGCCGCTCGATCTCCGCGAGGAACTTGCGGTAGAGCGGAAGCAGCTCGTGGCCCCGGTAGCGGCGCGGGTTGGAGCGGACCAGGTAGATCCCGAGGAGGCCCTCGGCGTTCAGATGATGGACGTCCGCCACCCGCTCGATCACCTGCGCGGTGTCGGCGGGAGGCGCTTCGCCGGCCAGGCGCAACAAGGTGCGGAACAAGGTCGCGAACCCGCTGGAGGTCGTGCGCAGCACCGCTTCCAGCCGGTCGGGCTTCGCCGCCGAGAGCACGTAGCTCTGGCGCAGCAGGATCAGCTTGGCGCGCAGCTCGTGCTCGCATTGCAGCCTCAGATACGTGCGCGGTACCTGAAGGTTGCCGAGCACGTCCTGGCCTTCGATCAGCAGGTGCTGCTCCTGGATCTCGACCCACTCGATCGGGAAGCTGTCCAACGACTTCTCGATCTGCCGCTGGGTCATGAACAGCGGAGCGAAGCGGGGCGGCTTCTTGCCGGCGGGCAGAGCCCGGGCCAGGGCGTCGAGCGTCTCGGGGGCCAGGAGGCGGGCGACGATCAGCGCGTTGATCTCCGAGCGCACTGGATCGAAGCCCTGAGTGAGCACGCTGCCGGTCAGATAGGCGGCGAGGAAGTCGCGATCGAGCGCGGTGCGCACCGGCTCGAGCCACTTGCGACTCGCCGCCAGCACGTCCTGCGCGGGCTCGATCCGGGACAGCGTGCGCGCCTCCATGGGTCAGACGCTAGAAGCCCGCATCCTGCGCGTCAAGACGAGCGCGAGCCGCCTTTGCCGGAGGGGCGCGTGCTAGAGTCCGCCGGCCGTGGGGGAGAGACCCGGCAGACGACCCGTGGCGCACGACCTCAACGCGGAGGGCGTCATGCTCGAAGACTTCAAGAAATTCCTGCTCCAGACCAACGCTCTGGCGCTGGCGGTCGGCGTGGTCATCGGCGCGGCAGTCGGCAAGGTGGTGTCGTCGATCGTCAGCGACCTGCTCATGCCGGTCATCGGCCTGGCGATGCCGGGGGGCACATGGCGCGAGATGAGCTTCGTGCTGAGCCGCAAGCCCGACGGCTCGCCGGCCAACGCCATCACCTACGGCGCTTTCCTCGGCAACGTGCTCGACTTCATCATCGTCGCCATGGCGGTGTTCGTCATCACCAAGGCGCTGCTGAAGCCTCCGCCCGCAAGTGCGCCGAACACCAAGGAATGTCCCGAGTGCAAGGAGATCATTCCGGTCGCCGCGCGTAAGTGTCGCGCGTGCGCGAGTCCGCAGCCCGCTTGACGCGCGTCGCAATCATCGGCTCGGGCCCCGCGGCCTTCTACGCGGCGGAAGCCCTGCTCAAGCAGGAGGGCGTCCAGGTGGACATGCTCGAGCGGCTGCCGACTCCGTACGGCCTGGTGCGCGGCGGCGTGGCGCCCGATCACCAGAAGATCAAGTCGGTGATCGCGATCTACGAGAAGATCGCGACGAATCCGCGCTTCCGCTACTTCGGCAACGTGGAGTACGGCCGCGACGTGAAGCGCGCCGACCTGGAGTCGCACTTCCACGCCATCCTCTACGCCACCGGCGCCCAGACCGACCGGCGCCTCGGCATTCCCGGCGAGGACCTGGCGGGCAGTCACTCGGCCACCGAGTTCGTCGCCTGGTACAACGCCCACCCCGACTTTCGCGATCGCGAGTTCGATCTGTCGGTCGAGCGCGCGGCGGTGATCGGCATGGGGAACGTGGCGGTCGACGTCGCGCGCATCCTGTGCCTCACGCCCCGGCAGCTCGCCGAGACGGACATGGCGGACGAAGCGATCGAGGCGCTGTCGAAGAGCAAGGTGCGCGAGGTGTACATGCTGGGCCGCCGCGGCGTGGTCCAGGCCGCCTTCACCACCGTCGAGGTCAAGGAGCTTGGCGAGCTGGAGGACGCGGACGTGATCGTCGATGCCGACGAGTGCGCGCTGGATGCCGCGAGCGCCGGCGAGCTGGCGTCCGGACGAGCGACCATGAAGGCCAAGGTCGACATCGTGCAGGGCTTCTCGAAGAAGCCTGCCTCCGGCAAGCACCGGCGACTCCACATCCGGTTCTGCGTCTCTCCGCTCGAGATCCTCGGCGATGCGAATGGAAAGGTGCGCGCGCTCAAGCTCGCCAGGAATCGTCTGGTCAAGGACGAGACCGGCGTCCGAGCCGAGCCGACCGGCGAGGAGTTCGAGCTCGAGGTCGGGCTGGTCTTCCGCTCGGTCGGCTACAAGGGCGTGCCGCTGCCCGAGCTGCCGTTCGACGACCGGCGCGGCACGATGCCGCACGAGAAAGGCCGTGTGCTGAATGCGGTGAACGGCGCCCAGCTCCAGGGCCACTACGTGACCGGGTGGATCAAGCGGGGTCCCTCCGGCGTGATCGGCAACAACAAAGCCGATTCGGTCGAGACCGTGAACGCGCTGGTCGAGGACGCCGCGGCCCGTAAGCTGCTGGCGCCGGCCTCGCCCGACCCTGCCGCGTTCGAGACGCTGCTGCGGGAACGGCAGCCCCGGCTCGTGACCTTCGCCGACTGGCGCGCGCTCGACAAGATCGAGGTGGAGCGCGGCGCGCCGCAGGGCCG